>CAUVPL010000012.1:0-9536 GCA_963553685.1 uncultured Candidatus Saccharibacteria bacterium | reverse complement strand
TATAAAAGTATTATTTTGTCAACTTTACGATTTCATTGTTCCTCATCGACTACCGCTTAGAATTTTGCTACAATAAACTCATGGAGAACATGGAGCGGTGAGTCAAGCACTGTACCGCAAATATCGCAGTCGCAGCTTGGACGAGGTGTTGGGGCAAGATCACGTGACCAACATTTTGCGCCGAGCGCTGGAGCAGGGGAAAATCGCCCATGCGTATTTGCTGACGGGTCCGCGCGGCGTGGGAAAAACCAGCGTGGCACGTATTTTGGCGCATGAGATTAATCAGTTGCCGTATGATGAGGAAGCCTCGCACCTGGATATCATTGAAATTGATGCCGCCAGCAACAACGGCGTCGACGACATCCGCGCCCTGCGCGAAAAAGCCCAAGTCGCGCCTGTTTCCGCGCCGAAAAAAATCTACATCATCGACGAAGTCCATATGCTGTCCAAGCCCGCCTTTAACGCGCTGTTAAAGACGCTGGAAGAGCCGCCAGTACACGTAGTTTTTATCCTGGCGACCACCGACGCCGACAAGTTGCCCGCCACCATTCTCAGCCGCGTCCAGCAATTTTTCTTTCATCCCATCTCAGTCGACGTCATGGCGCGCCAGCTGACGACCATCGCCGAAAAAGAAGGCTTTGCCGTTGAGGCGGACGCTGCGCGGCTAATCGCTGAACGTTCACGCGGCGGGTTTCGTGACGGCATCAGCATGCTCGATCAATTGTCAATTTTGGCAACACCCGACCAGCCACTGACCGTCACCATGGTCACTGAATATTTGGGCTTGAGTGACGCAGCCACGCTAGAAGAACTCCTTGATGTGTATCAATCAGAAGACACTGCGCGCATCCTTAGCATTCTACAAGAGTTAGAGCAAAGCGGTATCAGTCCAACTGTGGTGTCGCATCAATTATTGTCAATCGCTCGCACCAGACTGCGCACAAACCCAGGTCTTGTTGAGCTCATTCAGCAGCTGATCGAGGTTGATCGCCATCCGCACTCAGACCTGAAATTGTTGACTATCTTTATGAAACATCGCGCTCAGCCAGCTGGTCCGAAGAAAACAGTCGCCCAAGCTGCCACCGCAACGCCAGCCGTCATCTCAACCTCAGCCGAGCCAACTCCATCGGCAAAAAAATCACCGAAAAATCAAAACGTCAAGTCAACCAAGCCATCCCAGAAAGCCCCCGAAAATCAAGGTGTTAAGCCAGCCCAATCAACCAAAAAATCGCCTACAAAATCACGCAAATCTGATGCGCCACTGGAGCTAGATTGGCAAAAGGTGATCGAACAAGCCAAGGAGAAATCAGTCGGCCTATCATCACTGCTCCAGAAAAGTCAGTGGGCGTTTGACGGAGATAAACTAACTATTTTTGCGGGCAGTGCGTTTTACAAGAAAAAATTAGATGATGCCAAAAATCGACCGCTACTGGCAGAAATCATCACCGCAGAGGCGGGGATGGAGCTGGAAGTTGATATAATTGGAGAGCAGAAACCACCTGAAGACGAAAAATTGGCGGAAATCGCTGCTATGATGGGCGGTGGCGAAGAAGTGAAGTTGGAGGAATTATAAATGAGTGAAGCAAGTCAACATACATCATCTGGTAAATTACCGCCGCAAAATTTGGATGCCGAAAAGAGTTTGCTGGGCGCGATATTGATCGACGAAGAAGTCTTGGCAGATGCGACTGAGCACGTGCATCCTGCTGATTTTTATGATAAAAATCATGGACTGATTTTCGCCGGGATGATGCGCTTGTTTGAAAAGCACAAGCCAGTCGACCTGTTGACCTTGACAGATGAGCTCAAACGTAAGGATGAATTGGACCTTATCGGTGGCTCGGCATATCTGACGGAGCTCACCAACTATGTACCGACCGCTGCGCACGCTGAAGCCTATGCTGAGATGGTGGCGCAAAAAGCCGTACGACGCCGACTCATCAAAGCCAGCGCTGACATCACTGAGCTCGGCTATGACGAATCGACAACCACTCAGGAGCTATTGGAGAAGGCCGAAGCTGAACTATTTAGCGTCTCCGATCAATCACTCAAGCAAGACTTGATTAGCCTGGAAAATATTCTGACTGACAGCTTTGACCGAATCGAAGAATTGCATCGTAACAAAGACACGCTCCGTGGCATTCGCACTGGTTACCGCGACCTCGACAACATGACCGCTGGGCTGCAGCGTTCCGACTTGATCATCCTGGCGGCTCGCCCAGCCATGGGTAAGACCACGCTGGTGACCAACTTGGCGTACAACGTGGCAACAATTGAGAAAAAACCAGTGCTGTTTTTTAGCTTGGAGATGAGTAAAGAGCAATTGGTTGACCGCATGCTCGCAGACGCCTCAGGTGTTGACAGCTGGAATATCCGCACCGGAAACTTGAGTGATAATGATTTTGCTAAATTGTCTGAAGCCATGGGCGAGATGGCCGAAGCGCCGATTTACATCGACGATACGCCGGGCCTCAGCATTTTGGAGATGCGCACCAAAGCCCGCCGGCTGGCACACGAAGGCGAAATTGGCCTAATCATCGTCGACTACCTACAGCTGATGCAGGCCACTAACAATCACAACGGCAACCGCGTCCAGGAAGTGTCAGAAATTTCCCGCGGCCTGAAGTTAATTGCCCGTGAGCTCAACGTACCGCTGATCGCTCTGAGCCAGCTGAGCCGTTCGGTTGAATCTCGCACGCCACCAATTCCACAGCTGGCCGACCTGCGCGAGTCCGGCTCCATCGAGCAGGACGCTGACATCGTCAGCTTTATTTACCGCCCAGGCTACTACGAACCAGACAACCCAGAAGTTCAAAACATCACCGATCTAATCATCGCCAAGCACCGTAATGGTCCGGTCGGCAAAGTCCAATTGTACTTCCACCCAGAACGCCTGCGTTTCATGAGCCTCGACAGACGACACGATTAACGAAACATGCTATAATAAACCGCAGTGAAAAAGAAAACTCTCTCTCATCTGTTCCTTTACCGTTGGCGCTATCTTTGGGGCTACAGTGCTTTGATATTGATATTTTCCGCGGTCATCAGCGTGGCGTTGTTGTACGCGCCGGGTGGCATTAGTCAGTCAGAGATCAACATGGTCGCACGAACCAATTTGCTCATGGAAGGCAATTGGTCCATCGTCAATTTACCACTTCACGCGTTCCAAGCAGCACTATTTTTGCTATTTGGTGTCAGTACACTCACCATCAAGCTACCAGCCGTCACACTGATGTGTTTGGCGGCGTTAGCGCTCTTTTTCCTCCTCAGGCACTGGTTTAAACCAGGCATCGCCGTACTGTCTCTTTCTCTCATGATCGCCACTGGTCAATTCATCTACCTAGCGCAAAGCTTCACCCCTGGCATCATTTACATCACCACTGCGTCATTGATTTTGCTGTTCGCTAGCCTCATCATCCAAAAAGCCAAATTCGCCCAACTCTGGAAAATCCTCCTCGCCGCCGTCATGGCTGCCAGCTTATACACGCCATTTTTCTGGTACCTCAACCTCGGCCTCATCCTGGTGGCGTTATTGCACCCATACACACGCTACATTCTTGTTTCGCGAAAATATCGCGCCAGCTGGACGCCAGCATTCATCATCTTTCTGCTGGTAAGCGCGCCACTGGTGTATTTCTGCTTGAAAAATCACGGCTTCTTACTGGACGTATCAGGTTGGTCATCGCTCAACTTTGATGTATTAGCAAACCTCAAGATCATAGTTCGAACCTATCTCTGGCCAGTGCCATACATCTCCAACGGGCAAGTATTGCCAGCTATCGACGTCAGCACCGTAGCGCTAATGTTCCTTGGCATGATCATCACTTTCCGCAACTGGCACACCGCTCGGTCTTATGTGGTCAATATTTGGCTATTCCTCTCACTACCGCTATTAGCCCTGGCGCCTCAAGTCAACATGATCATCTCTGTGCCAATGTTCATCTTGCTTGCCACTGGCGTAGAACGTTTGCTGTACGAATGGTACCGATTGTTCCCAAAGAACCCGTACGCTCGTGGCACAGGACTGGTGTTGATGATCATCTTGGTCGGCGTCATGACCCTGAGCGGCGTCAATCGATACGTCCACAGTTACCACGACCTACCTGACGCCGTGCGCGAACACTCCAAGGATCTGAGCATTTTACACGACACGCTACTGCGCGACGCTGCAAACAAGAAATATATATTCGTGGTGGCAGCTGCCGAAAAACCGCTGTACGACGCTTTGTCCAGCCACATGAATAAGCACAACGTTGCGATTTCCATCAGCGACGGACTGCCAGCAGAGGGCACTCAAGAAGAGGTAGTCGTCACGCGCGCTGCTCGCCAAGACATCACTGGCATCCCAGGAACTATCACGCGCGTCATCACGAGTGATTGGGCTGAGGCGGGCGATCGGTTTTATGTCTACAAACTTAGTGAATAATGCGGTATAATAAGTGAGTTAATTGAAGGAGGAACAACATGGCTTTTGATCAGGTAAAAATGCTGCAACAGCTGCGTAAAGCACAAAAACAACTCGGTAAAGAAATCATTGAAGTAGAAGCTGGTGATGGCGCGGTCATCGTTCAGATCACTGGTGAATTGAAAATCAAATCAGTCAAGATCAATCCTGACATGGTAGATTTGGACAACATTGAGCAGCTTGAACACTGGATTCAAATTGCGGTGCGTGATGGCTTGGCAAAAGCTCAAGAAGTCGCTGCTGAAACAATGAAGCCACTGATGGGCGGCTTGGGCAATCTGGGCATCTAATCCTACCGATGAGTGCTCATATTTTACCAAAAGCGCTGACGACGTTGATTGATGAATTTGGTAGTCTGCCGGGAGTTGGTCCGCGAACCGCCGAACGCTACGCCTATGCTGCTTTGCGCCGCGAAGCAGGGCAGTCCAAAAGACTGGCTCAGGCGTTGAATGAGTTACACCAACGCGTCAAAACGTGTCCGGTGACGTTTGCGTTGATTGACGAAAGTGATGATCTGTCGCCACTTTACACCGACAGTCGCCGCAATCGCCAGCTCATCTGTGTTGTCGAAGAGCCACTGGATATCATGGCATTGGAGCGCACTGGTCAGTTTGATGGCACCTATCACGTTTTAGGTGGAGCGATTTCACCAATCGACGGCATTGGACCAGAGCAGCTTCATATCCCTGAGCTGATTGAGCGCATCAAAAACGATGGTGTTACCGAGATCATCATCGCCACCAATGCTTCAGTGGAAGGCGAATCAACTGCGCTGTTTCTGCAACGATACATCCAAGAAGCTGGCTTGACGCTGACTGTTTCACGACTGGCTCGCGGCATCCCTGTGGGAGTCGACCTGGAGTACGCCGACCAAATCACGCTGTCGCACGCACTTGAAGGCCGACGCACACTGTCTTAGTTTTCTTAGCATAAGCGACATGCTATACTAATCATATGGAAAAGCCTCGAATTCCTCAGGATAAACTCATCAATCACTCTAAATTCAAAGCCTTCACTCAGTGGGTCCACAAGCATCATTTGGCGCTAGCACTTGTCGTGGGCGCGGCAGTTGTCGCAATCATTTTCATCATCGCCATGTATTCTGTCCAGTCAGACGGCGGCTCGCCATTTTTCGCTGGCAGCAAAAAGCCAAAAGAGAAGTTTTACTCGTCACTCACCGGTCTGGAAGTAGCTGACGCAAATGCCGTCAAAGCTCCAGTTGCTGGCGTGATTGTCGAAAACAGTCCTAACGCGCGGCCACAGTCTGGGCTATCAAAAGCCGGCATCGTCTATGAAGCCGTGGCTGAAGGCGGAATTACTCGTTTCTTTGCATTGTACCAGGGAAATAAACCAGCCAAAATTGGTCCGGTACGCAGCCTGCGCTTGTACTATTTGCAGTGGTCAACACCGTACAAAGCCTCAATTTTCCACGTCGGTGGTAGCGCCAACGCCCTGAGTACAGTTCGTAACGGCAAATATCACGATATCGACGAATTCAGCAATGGCAATTCGTACTGGCGCGCCAATGACCGACGTGCGCCGCACAATGCCTACACCTCAGGTGAGAAGATTGATCAAACCAACTCCGCCAAAGGACATAACGAATCAGTGTTCACTGGGTTCAAGCGCGCCGATGGCAAGCCTGCCGAAACGCCAAACGCCACCCAAATTGCCATCAATTTCAGCGGTCCACTGTTCAATACCAATTACACCTACAACAAAGAATCTAACACCTACGCTCGCACACTAGCAGGGCAACCGCACAATGACGCCGAGGCTGGGCAAATTGCGCCAAACAGCATCGTAGCGCTGGAGGTGAACGTCGAACATCGCCCAGGCAGCCGCGAAGGCTACGAAGATGTCATCACCGTCGGCACCGGCAAAGCATATATTTTCCAAAATGGTGTCGTAGCTCAAGCCACCTGGAAACGTGACAACGAAAGCGCCGAATTGAAATTGGTCGACGCCGCCGGCAAAGACATCGCGTTGAACCGCGGCCAGACGTGGATCGCCGCCTTTACACCGGGGCGAGGAAGCATTGCATGGCAGTAACCCGTCGCCGATCGATTCGCGACTACAATCGATATTATATGCGTCGGTCGGTATTACTCCTGTTGCTGCCTGTCGGCATCGCCGCTATCTTTGCCACCATCACTCATCTCATATTGACAAACCTGGCCGCCGTTGAGGTTAATTGGTATATCATCATCCTGCTCGGTGCAGTTGGGGGCATTATCGGCGCTGTTGCCATCACGCCATCCATCAGCAAACCGATGCGCGACGTGCTCTACGCTGCAGCTTACAAAACAGGGGAGCTGACTGCCGAAAAGCCAACCAAAATCAATTCACCAGCACACGCACGCACTGGTTTCCAGACCGTGCTTGAGGCCATATATACCAACGGCACGCCTACCAAACCGACTGCCCAAAAAGCTTCGTCTCAACTTGACGCCATCATACAGTCGTTCAATCACACCCCGTGCGGCATCGTCGTGTTAGACCACCAAAAAAACATCATCTTTGCCAATGAAACTGCGCCAGTCGTTTCTGACATGGACGGCGTACTGACTTTGGGGCTAGACTTTATTGATGAAATCTCCATCAACCAGTGGATCCAAGAAGTTGCCAAAGACAACATCACCGCTCACCACCAGTGGACGCGCGTACCAGCTCAGGCCAAAACCTCTGCGCCACAAAAGTTCTATGACGTCAGTGCCTCCTACGAAAAAGGTGCAGCCGGCGAAACGGTCATCATCCTCTTTGACCGCTCAGCCAAATACTTACCCGAGGAAGAAGACCTCAATTTCATTGCCTTTGCTGCGCATGAACTCCGCGGACCCATCACCGTCATTCGTGGTTATCTGGACATCCTGGAGCACGAGCTTCAAGACCGCCTGCGGGATGATGAGCCACAATTGTTCAATCGTCTAACCGTTTCCGCCAACCGCTTGTCCAGCTATATCAACAACATCCTCAATGTCTCAAAATTTGATCGGCACCACCTATACGTACATCTGCGCGAGGACACTCTGGAAGCCATCTACGCCACCATCGCTGACGACATGCAACTACGCGCTTCAGCCCAGCACCGCATGTTGAACGTATCCATCCCCAGCAACTTGCCGACCGTAGCAGCCGACCGTGGTAGCATCGGGGAAGTGATTTCCAATCTGATCGACAATGCCATCAAATACAGCTTCGAGGGCGGAGTTGTCCAAGTTTCCGCCGTACAAAAGGGCGAATTCGTGGAAGTTTCCGTCTCAGACAACGGCGTCGGCATGCCAGCTGGTGTGATCAAAAACCTCTTTCGCAAATTTTACCGCTCACACCGATCACGCGAAACAGTGGCCGGCACCGGCATCGGTCTATACATCTGTAAAGCCTTTGTCGAGTCACATGGCGGCAGCATCTCCGCACGCAGTCAAGAAAACCAAGGCTCAATTTTCTCCTTCACCATTCCTGTCTACGCCTCGGTGAAAGAAAAGTTATTAGAAGACGGCCAGCTAAACAATCGGCTCATTCGCACTGACGGCGGGTGGATAAAAAATCACAAAATGTATAGGGAGTAATCATGGCGATCAAAACAATTTTATGCATTGAAGACGACAGATTTATTGGCGAAATGTACGTGCGCAGTTTGGAGCGCGCAGGCTATACCGTCACCTGGATGGTGGACGGCAATGACGGTTTGGTGGCAGCGCGTAACCAACCGTACGACTTGATCATCTTGGACTTGATGTTGCCAGAGCAGCGTGGCGATCAGATTTTAGACGCCCTCAGAAACGGCGAAACTGATTTGGTGCCTAACAGCAAGATTCTCATCATGACCAATTTCGAGCAAGACGACCAGTCCAAGTCGCAACTGCTGCCCAGAATCGACGGCTACCTCATCAAAGCCGACATCACGCCTCGGAAGCTACTGGAAGTGATTGAGCAGCTGGGTGAGTAGCACACAAAAGCACGTGTAGACCTCAAGACAAGTTATTAAGCTAAAAACACGATGAAACATATAAGTCGCCGGCAAGGCTGAGGAATTTGATTTTGAAGGGCTCCTGGAGGAATATAGAATAAAACACAAGAGTGATCAATGATACAGATTTAGCTAGCGATATATTCTATAACGTTTTGTTTTCAGGGTACTAATCGTAGACTCTATCTGACTGAAGGCGCTTAGATATTCACTTTCGGACAATTGGCCCCCTTTCTGGAACTTATCAGTTAGAGCTGGATACGCATCTTTGCTGAACGGTAGCTGTATCTCTTCCTTAAAATCGACCAATAGGGGGCTTGGCTCGCCTGATATAGTATCCATTCTATTTTGTACTTTACGTATTAATCTACGTAGTTGTTTTACGTCTTCTTCATCTATACTATCTTTGATGTATGTTCTGCTATAAAGACTATCGACAGCCTCTAATAACTTAATGATTTCTTCAATTTCTCCACAAACTATTGCCTCATAACTTCGTTGACTATTTAATTTTCTATCTATAATAAAGGGTGTTACGGAAACTGATATAGCTAACGCCAACAGAGCAACTACAGACCCTAAGTCTACTTGTGTGTTGATAGACATGAGTTTATGATTAGATAAAAAGTGGTATCCTATAGCTCCTATGAGGACCCACACAGCCGCTAAAGAGACCTGCTTAATTGTTGATGTCGATACTTTCATCAATATAACCCCAGAATCTCTCTGCTAATCCAGGCTCATCATCACTTTTGATTTCTATCTTTTTTCGTACGTCTAGCTTGTCTTGCTCGCATTGTCGTGATATTTCCAGCGCAAGCTCTGATAGAAATGAAGATGCGTATCCCCAAGTGTTATCAAAATCAATGAGAATAGGTTCTTTATCCTTGAGGTGTCGCTTAATGCGCTCATCAAAAAACTGCTCAGCAGAACCGTCACCATCTTTTTTATATCTGGCGCCCGGTAGAGTTGTGAAGTCGCTAACGCGTACTGTTATCATATTACTCAATACAAACCTCCCAGTAGTATATTGTAGCTGGCAGGTTTTCCGATGAGTCCTTTTCAACAAGACCAAGATTAGTCAGATTAACCTTGGCCTTG
>CAUVPL010000011.1:0-9742 GCA_963553685.1 uncultured Candidatus Saccharibacteria bacterium | reverse complement strand
TTTTATCATCTCAAGAGATAGAACGCTTAAGTCAAAAAGGTCTTCATCAACTAAGGAAAAATCATAAGAATTGATCTTTACTGAATTGATGAAGTCAAACACAGTAGGGCTAGCTTCAATGGCCAATCGTTGTATGCAAGTTTTTTTAACCAAGGTATAGACGATATTGGCATTTTCTTTTATGCCGTGAATTTCACCATATACAATTATATTCGATTTTCGCAGTGCAGGTCGTAATGAGCTTAACTGTTTTATATACAGTTGTTTTGGTAAAAATGTTTTGATAATATCGTGATTATTCATAAGTACCAATTTATATTGTACCCTATAAACTCTTAAAATATGTAGTTATACGCCATCAATTATTTGTTGATATTTGGTGAACTGTCTATAATTTAAATTGTATGAATATCACCAACCAACTCCTCACCAAATACTCCATCATTTCCGACCAAGTCGACACCAAAGAACTCGGCGTGTTGTTGCGGGAGTTGGAAACGGTGCTACGAAGCGGTGCGACTGGCAACATCGTCGAGTTTGGCTGTTATGTCGGCACGACGAGTTTGTTCATCCGGCGGCTGCTGGACGCTTATGATTTTACGGGCAAATTTCATGTTTATGATTCGTTTGCCGGGTTGCCAGAAAAAACCCAAGCTGACGCCAGCACTGCGGGCGAGCAGTTCAAAGCCGGCGAGCTGCTGGCGCCACGCAAAACCTTCATTCAGAATTTTAAAAAGGCCAGCTTGAAACTGCCGATCATCCACAAAGGCTGGTTTGCTGATTTTTCTCCTGACGACGTACCAGAAGATATTCGCTTTGCGTTTTTTGACGGCGATTTTTATGAATCAATCGTTGACTCGTTTCGCGTGTGTGACGGCAAGTTTCAGGAAACAGCGACTATCATCGTCGATGACTATGCCAATGAAGCATTGCCAGGCGCAGCACGGGCGGTTGACGATTGGCTGAAGCGCCATCCAGCTCGGGTGGTAGTCGAGTCGTCATTGGCTATCATTCGGCGATGAGCTAACCCCTGAATGATGCTTGTGTTCTATTTGGTATATGCTATATTATTAGTATAACCATAAACAAAAAGGGGACGGGGGTATGGATCCAATACATATTACATCGGAAATCGGGAAATTAAAAGTAGTTGTCTTGCATCGGCCAGGTGAGGAGTTGGAAAACTTGACTCCGGATTATCTGACCGACCTTTTATTTGACGACATCCCATATCTTAAAAAGGCTCAAGAAGAACACGACGCTTTTGCACAAGTACTGCGTGAGCGTGGCGTGGAAGTGTTGTACTTGGATCAATTGGCGACAGAAGCCTTGGCGACTGATGCGTTACGTGAGCAGTTTGTCGACGACATGCTTGCTAACTCCAAGCAAGGCACTCGTCGTGTCACTGAAACGTTGCGTCAATTTTTGCTAGACTTGCCAACCCACGCTATGGTCCGCAAGTTGATGGCTGGTGTTCGTAAAGATGAAATCACTTTGCCACCAGAGCACCATCAGCAGCTACATGACATGGTCGAGAAAGATTACTATCCATTTTATCTTGACCCAATGCCAAACCTGTACTTTACGCGTGACCCAGCCGCTGCCATCGGCCGCGGTTTGACCATCAATAAGATGCACTGGCCAGCTCGTCGCCGTGAGTCATTATTCATGCGCTATATCATCGACCACCACCCACGGTTTGCTGGCAAAAATGTACCAGTGTGGTACGACCGTCGCGAAAACTATTCTATCGAAGGTGGTGACGAGTTGGTGCTGAATCGGGAAGTCATGGCAATTGGTATCAGCGAGCGTACTTCTGCTGAAGCAATTGAAAAGATGGCAACCAAGTTATTTGCTGGCTCTGACTTCAAAAAGGTTATCGCCATGGAAATTCCAAAGTCGCACGCCTTCATGCACCTCGACACGGTGTTTACCATGATTGACCATGATAAGTTTACCATTCACCCAGAAATTCGCGACCACGGTGGTAAAATCAACTGCTTTATTTTGGAAAAAGTTGAAGGTCAGCCATTCCCACGCATCACTCGTGAAACTGATTTGGAACATGTCTTGCGAGTCGCCTTGGGCTTGCCAGCTGTCACGTTGATCGAGTGTGGTGGTGGTGACCGAATTGCTGCCGCTCGCGAACAGTGGAATGACGGCTCAAACACCCTGGCCATTGCACCAGGCGTTGTGGTGACGTATGACCGTAACTATGTTACCAACCAAAAACTGCGTGATGCCGGCGTTGAAGTGATTGAGATCAATGGATCAGAGCTTGGACGCGGTCGCGGTGGCCCACGCTGTATGAGTATGCCGATAGTAAGGGAGGACGTATAATGGCGTTGAGTTTAAAAGGGCGATCGTTCCTGACGCTGAATGATTATACTGCGGGAGAAATCCGCCTGTTGCTGGACACAGCACGTGAATACAAGCGCTTGAAATACGCTGGTGTGCCGCACCGAATTCATGAAGGAAAAAACGTGGCGCTGTTGTTTGAAAAAACCTCAACCAGGACGCGCTGTGCCTTTACAGTAGCAGCCAACGACCTTGGTGTTGCGCCAGAATACCTCGGTAAAGACGACATTCAGCTGGGCAAAAAAGAGACGGTTGAAGACACTGCCAAAGTGCTGGGCCGAATGTTTGATGGTATTGAATTTCGTGGTTTTGACCACGGGACGGTTGAGGAATTGGCTCGTCATGCTGGCGTTCCAGTCTGGAATGGCCTGACCGACAAATTCCACCCGACACAGATTTTGGCTGACTTCATGACCATTGAAGAGCATGTTGGCAAACTCAAAGGTACTAAGTTGGTGTTTGTTGGTGACGGCCGCAACAATATGGCGAACTCGCTGATGATTGGTTCGGCAATCATGGGCGTTGATTTCCGTATTTTGGCGCCCCGTGAACTACATCCAGAGCAGTCTCTGGTGGATCGGGCGCACCACTTGGCACGCTCAAGTCACGCTCGCATCACCATCACTGATAATTTCGAAGAAGCTCTGCGTGATGCTGATGTGATTTACACTGATGTTTGGGTGTCCATGGGTGAGGAAGACAAGTTTGCTGAGCGCATCAACCAACTGCGCAACTTCCAGGTCAATCGTGACATGATCAATCTGACGGGAAATCCTGAGGTGAAATTTATGCACTGTTTGCCAGCATTCCATGATGCACTGACTATCACTGGCAAAAAGGTCCAGGAAGATTTTGGATTAGAATCAATGGAAGTAACTGATGAGGTGTTCCGCTCACCGCACTCAGTTGTGTTTGACCAAGCGGAAAATCGTATGCATACAATCAAAGCTGTCATGGCTTTGACATTGTAGTAGTTGTCGTAATAAGGGAGTGAAGGAGGCTCCGAGGCAATGGTAGAAAAAATTAAAAAAACAAAGCAGAAGCTCCGACGGTCACCATCGGCGTTTACGATTTTGTTTGTCGTGATTGCGATCATGGCAGCATTGACATGGGTGATCCCATCAGGTCTATATAAGACAGATGACGACGGTAACCGCGTCGCCGGATCATACCAAGTGGTTGAGAAAGACCGCACTGTCAAAGAAGAAAAGGATGGGAAAGAAGTAGAAGTTGACAAGCACGACCGGCAAGGGTTGTGGGATGTCTTCATCGCGCCAGTTAAGGGTATGTCAGAAAAGCTTGACGTCATCGTCTTCGTCATGGTCCTTGGTGGTTTCTTGGGCGTCACCATGAAAACAGGTGCTTTGGACGCTTCACTTGGTGCTTTGCTGCACAAGCTGAAGGGCAAAGAAAAATGGCTCATTCCGATCCTGATGGTCCTGTTTGCTATCGGCGGTACAACATATGGTATGCAAGAAGAGACTGTCGCATTTTACGCCTTGATCATACCGATGATGATCGCTGCTGGTTATAACGCTATGACTGGTGTGATGATCATCGTACTGGGTGCCGGTACTGGTGTGCTTGGCTCAACCATCAACCCATTCTCTACTGGTGCTGCCGCAGCAACAGCAGATGTCAAATTGGGTAATGTGATTCCAATCATGTCCGTTGTTTTGGGGTTGTGTCTGATCGCGGCAATCATCTTTACTATGCGTTACGCCGCAAAGGTCAAAGCTGGCAAATACAAAGAGGATGCTCGTCACAAACCAACCGTTGCTGCTCTGGATATGGAAAACATACCGAAGTTCACCGCAGCGCGCAAAGTTGTCATGGCTATTTTTGCCATCACCTTTGTATTGATGATTCTTTCCCTTATCCCATGGGGAAGCTGGAATATCACCTTCTTTACTGATATGTTTAATAAGACCGCAGAACTACCGGTTGTTGGTCCAGCACTTGGTGTGCTTCACACGGTGCCATTTGGTGAATGGTTCTTTAGTGAGATTACGACATTGTTCTTGATCTCAACAATCATCATCACCGCGATTTACTACAAAGAATTTAAGAAAGAAGACACCGTGCCAGTTAATGCTTTTATTGACGGTGTGAAAGACATTCTGCCAGTCGCTTTGATCATCGCGGTGGCAACTGGTGTGTCTGTCATTATGGCCAATGGTGAGATTCAAGATACGGTTATTCACTGGGGTGAATCATTCCTGAAGGGAACTAGTGGTAGCGTTGTTGGCGTCTTGGCATATCTGTTCTACTTGCCAATGTCATTTATCGTGCCATCATCATCAGGTTTGGCAGCAGCAACTATGCCAGTCATCGCGCCAATCGCCGATTTGGTTGGTTCCAGCAAAGAGATCATGGTGGCTGCCTTTGCAACCGCTTCAGGTTTGATCAACATGATGGCGCCAACCATCGCTTCCTTGATGGGTGGTTTGGCACTGGCCGGTGTTTCATACCGCGCATGGCTCAGGCGTTCAGCACCAATCATGGCAGTCTTCGCGATCATCAGTGTCGCAGTCATTGCTGTCTTTGGAGTGTTAGGATAGCCTATGGATAAGCAGCGAACTATTGTCGTTGCTCTTGGAGGTAACGCCCTGCAGAAGCAGGGCGAGGCCTCTTCTGAAGCACAGCGTCGAGTAGCGGCTGAGACGATACGACAGTTATTACCACTTGTTCAAGCAGGACACAAAGTAGCTATCGTTCATGGTAATGGCCCCCAAGTGGGGAATATTGTCTTGCATGAAGAGGCTGTTAATACTGATGATGTACCAAGCTTACCACTGGATGATTGTGGGGCGATGAGCCAGGGCTTGATCGGCTTTTGGTTGCAGCAAGCCTTTCAGGACAGCTTCAGGGCTCATCAGATGACTGATAAACATGCTGTCAGTTTGGTGACGCAGACTATTGTCTCTGGTGATGATGCGGCGTTCCAAAACCCAACCAAGCCAATTGGTCCGTTCTATTCAGAAGAAGAAGCCAAAGCGGTGCAGGCTGAGCGTGGTTATGTTGTCAAGGAAGATGCTGGTCGTGGTTGGCGCCGTGTGGTGCCATCACCAAAACCAGTGGAAATCGTTGAAGCACCAATCATTAAAGCTTTGGTTGAAGCAGGTGTTCTGGTGGTCTCAACTGGTGGTGGCGGTATCCCCGTGTTGCGCCAGGAAGACGGCACGCTCAAGGGCGTTGAAGCAGTCATCGATAAAGACTTTGGGGCGGCAACCTTGGCTAATTTGCTGCACGCAGATACACTGCTCATCTTGACTTCGGTTGATGCAGCCAAGGTCAATTTCAACCAACCGAACGAAGAAGCGTTGGGGCAAATCTCTGCAGAAGAGATGCAGAAACACATTGATGATGGTCAATTTGCTGCTGGATCCATGTTGCCAAAGGCACAAGCAGCATTGCAGTTTGTGTCAGGTGGCCAGGGTCGTACCGCGGTCATTACCTCGCTGGAAAAAACTACTGAGGCTATTGACGGGACAGCGGGGACGCGGATTGTTTCATAGTCAAAGCATTGCTTTTATCTAATTTTCATGATATAAATAACAGGTATGTTGCAGTATCTTAAATCTGACGATTCTGGCAAGCTTACCATCAGAGAGAACTTGGTTAAGGGCTCTTGGATTCGTTGTGAGCGGCCAAATGAAGAGGAGATTTCTCAGCTGTTGTCGTTGGGGATTGATGCTGATATCATCACTGACGCACTGGACCCTCATGAGGTTCCTCGTTTGGATGCGGACAACGAGCGGACGTATTTGATTGCCCGATTGCCGGATACTGACGATGACTTTAATGACTTTACCACGCCAATTTTGTTTGTGATTCATGCGGATTATATAATCACTATCTCGCGAGACAGTCTAGGGAGGCTATGGCAGCCATTCATTGATAAACATGTGGCGTCTACCTCAAGTCGCATTACCCTGCTGGTTGACATGATCGACGCACTAGCAACACAATATCAGCGCCGCGTGGCTGCCATCAACCGTCAAATGCGGGCGGCGACTGGCGACATTCGCACCTTGCGAGCGCGCGATATTGCCACGTTAGCTGAATATGAGCGTAAATTGAATGATTATATGGACGCCTTGGTGCCGATGAATTTATCGGTGGAGCGGATGATTGCTCACAAGGCGTTGATGCTTCGGTCTGACGCCAAAGAGGATGTTGAAGATATTTCCATTGATCTGGAGCAGGTGATTAGTCGTTGTAAATCGTTGCTTCGTACTATCACCAATGTGCGCGACAGCTACCGCGCAGTCATGGATACTCGCCTGAACGAAACTATTCGGCTGCTGACTGTTATCACAGTGGCGCTCACCATACCGACCATGATTGCTGGGCTATTTGGTATGAATGTGCCAGTTCCTGGTGGTGATGACCCGGCAATGTTTTGGAAAATCACTGGCGTCAGCGCTGTGGCGGCATTGTTGATTGGCTATTATTTCTTGCGGCGTCGGTAGCACCATCTGAAATCCTAATTATTCCATTCTTTGAATAGTGCTATACTGGAACTATGAGTAAAATTATTGAAGTTCACGGTTTGACCAAACGCTACGGTGATCAAACGGTGGTAAAAGGTATAGACTTCAGCGTTGAAAAGGGCGAAATTTTCGGTATTGTGGGCCCTAACGGCGCTGGTAAAACAACAACGCTAGAAATGTTGGAGGCATTGCGTACTATCGATGACGGTACGGCTGTCATTGATGGTATCGACGTAGCTAAACATCCCAAAAAGATCAAAGACATCATTGGTATTCAGCTGCAGTCGACCAACTTTTATGATCATTTGACATTGATTGAGCAGCTGAAAATGTTTGCCAGTTTGTACGGCAACAGGATTGACGTAACTGCATTGCTAGCTAAGGTCCAGCTAACAGAGAAAGCTAAAAGTTATGCTGAGCAATTGTCTGGTGGACAAAAACAGCGTTTCGCCATTGCGTCAACCTTGGTGAATAATCCAAAAGTCTTGTTCCTAGACGAACCAACTACTGGCCTAGATCCACAGGCTCGCCGCAACCTATGGGAGCTGATCAAGCAAATACGCGAAGAGGGCGTTACCATTGTCTTGACAACGCACTATATGGATGAGGCTGAGTTGCTGTGTGACCGTCTGGCGATCATGGATAATGGTGAGATTGTCACTATTGATTCACCACATAACTTGATTCAGCAACTACTTAAACGTGGCTTTAAGAAAAAGCAGGTCGTTGAGCAGGCAAATTTGGAAGACGTTTTCATTGATCTTACAGGAAAGGCAATACGGGATTAGCAGTATGAAAAAATATTGGATAGGTATCATTGGTCAGGTCGTAGTTGGCCTTAAGCGTTTGATGCGCGACAAGATGGCATTGTTTTTCACCTTCTTGTTCCCGCTAATCTTCTTGTTTGTGTTTGGATCGATTTTTAACAATCAGACAACTAACTTCAAGGTCGCCATCATCAACCATTCTGACACTGAATTTGCCAAGCAATTTGTCGATGGTGCAAAAAATGACAAGTCAAAATTACTACAAGTTCGGGATGTGAAAGATATTGATGATGCCAAAGAAAAGATGAAGCGTTCGGAAATTGACGGTATCATTGAGCTACCAAAAGACTTTGGCGAGGTTAACGGTGAAGGTGCAAAAGCTCGTCCATCTGGTACATTAAATGTGCTGTACGCTAAGGGGCAAGACCAGGCTGCTAGTGCGCTGACTGCCGTGATGGGTCAGGTTGTTAATTCAATTAACAAAGCCATGGGGCAGCCAGAGCCACCATTTAAAGTAGCCTCACAAGCAGTTGGGGATGAGGCCCTGAAAACCTTTGACTATACTTTCACCGGGCTATTGGCGTTTAGCTTGATGAGTATGGGTATCTTTGGCTTGGCAAACCAAATGCCAACTGAAAAGCAAAAAGGCAACTATCGTCGCTTGCGAGCTGCGCCGTTTACGTCTGGCCAATTGATTATTTCTACTGCCATCGTCTACACGTTGGTGTCTTTAGCGAGTGCTGCATTGATGCTGGCGATTAGCATGTTGCTATTTAAGTTCACTATGCGCGGTGATTGGTTGCTGTTTGTGCCATTCTTGACGCTAGCTGCCGTGATGATGGTTGGTATGGGACTGATGGTTGGTGCGTGGGCAAAAAATGAGAATCAGTCAGCACCGTTAGCAAATCTCATTTCTTTCCCAATGATGTTCCTGTCTGGTGCCTTCTTCCCATCATTCTTGTTTCCAGAATGGCTTAAAGCTATTAATCAATTTATCCCAATGACTCCTGTTGTTGATGGTCTTCGGTTGATATCAACAGAAAATGCCAGCCTGACAGAAGTCTTACCGCAGTTTGGAGGAGTCCTATTGTGTATTGTTGTCGTCTATATAGCGGCCATTAAACTATTCCGCTGGGAATAAGCGAGTAGTAGCAAAACATAACCTTTTTTCGTATAATCAAAGTATATGGTGGTGGAATACTTTGAACGATCAGCGGCAGGTGAGCGTTTAGAAAAAGTCAGTCGTCCTCGCTCTCACGCGTGGGTGCATATATCTGGTAAATTGCTGGATGTAGTTGACTTGTCGGATAAACTCCTGCTGAACGCAAATATACTGCGTGACGTCTGTGATGTCCGTGAATTGTCACGAGCAGAGTTTAGTAATGGCGTGGAATACATCTTCTTGCGTTTGCCAGTTGGTGCGGCTGATGCTGCCAGAACTGCCCCGATACTCATCGCAGTGTCGCGTGATCGACTGGTGACTGCCAGTCCGCACACTTCTTTTTCGCCGTTAGACACTGATGCCTTCATGACCACTGACACGCGGCAGCCTTCGGCGGTAGTGTCAGCTGTCATCGCCTCCATCATCACCGAATACGAGCAGCGACTGCATGCGCTATCAACCAAAATTACCAGCGCTCGCAAACGGCTCACACATTTTGATGTCCAAAACGAGGACTTTGTTGAATTTGTCGCCATTGAGGATAGTCTCAATGAATATCGGAGTGGTTTGGAGGGGCTAGTAACGGTTGTCGGCCAACTGGAAGCGAATCGTCGCCAGTTATTTAATCTGCGTGATATTGAAGCCTTTGGCGATATCATATTGCACGCTCGCCAGTTGTTGGTGGCCATTAGCTCAAGCGCCCAAACGATTGACAGTATCCAAAACGCCTATTCAACCATTGCCAATAACACCTTGAACCAGCGCATGAAGGTGCTGACGACTATTACTATTTTACTAGCAGTACCAAATGTGTTTTATGGTATGTATGGCATGAACATCGGACTGCCGTTCCAGGGTGAGCGGTGGGCGTACGCTGCCATTATGGGCATTACGCTGTTGTTAATTTTACTAACATTACTACTTGCCAAGCGATTCCGCTTATTCTAAAATTAAAAGTA
>CAUVPL010000010.1:0-9988 GCA_963553685.1 uncultured Candidatus Saccharibacteria bacterium | reverse complement strand
AGGCCGGTTCTTTCTCGGCGTTGGCGATGGCGGTGCGGAGGGCAGATAGGTCAGGCTTTGGCAATGTGGCAGTCACGTGCAGTGTTCCAGAGAAAGTAAATGGCTTACCGTTGACAGTTATTTGCTTATTCCAATTAGCCTGCAACGCATGCGGTTGACCATCATATACTGGTGCTGCCACTTTTAATTTGCCAGCCACTTCATTGACCAAAGTGGCCGTGTTTTCAATGCCAACTGGTGCGCCAGCCGCGTCCTTCAAAGGTGAGTTAAATACCTCAGACTCAGCAGTCATGCTGCCCTGCTGGTTTTCCAGCTTCAAAGACGTAAGACGATTCAAGCCTGCCAAGGGCTGTGCGTTCAGGATTGTGCTATAGTCCAATCGTAGCTCGGTGAGGGAGGTAATTTTTCCAATGGCAGTCACTTCGTCTTCACTCAGCTGCCCTCCGGTCAAGCGCAAAGACGTCAGAGCCGGCGCACCAACAAGGGATTGGGCGTTGATGACTTTAGTCTTTCGACCATAGTCATAGAAAGAAATTTTCTTTAGCGAGTTTTTACTACCTTAGAATATTGACAGATCCAATGTCTGGTCTGTGCCGCTCATTGACACCTGTTCAAGCTTATTCAAAGATGACAAAGGACCATAGTTTCCAACAACATTTTCTGACACGTTCAAGCTACGCAGCTCAGACAAACCAGCCAGCGGTTGAACATCAGCGACCTTGTTGCCTGACAGCTGCAATGCGCGCAGTTTAGTTAGGCCAGAGAGCGGCTGCAAATTAGTAATTGCGTGATTACCCAGTGATAGTTCAGTCACATTTTTAGCGTGCTCCAGACCAGTCAAATCCTTAATTCGCTGATCTTCTGTGATAGTACCAGCATTGTCCACATACATCTGAGTAATACTCAGCATTTCTTGAGCGGTAATCGCTTGAGTATCGCTACGAGCAGTCCCTGATATTTCAGCTAGCCTCTTGTTCAATAACTGGCGCAACTGAGCGTCTGGAATAGCAACACCCTGAACTGCCGGAGGCTGTGGAGGTGTTGGAGAATTGGTTGAGTCCATGTAGGCATTCACCAGAGCGCCTCGGTTTACCGCCACACCAGGCTTGACTTGCTGACCAGTTGGGTCAATAGCTGACGCAACTTCAGCCGACAATGGCTTACCTGAGCTAATCGCCGGACTGCCTGCCTTCAAGTTGTAGTTGCTCTTGCGATAATCAGTGTTTTGCTCAGCTTCTTTGATGAAGTATGGGTTATTTGCGCGTGTACCAAACAGGTCGAACGAGTGCGTATCACGACCGTCAATTGACGAACTGACACGATTATCTTTGGCTATATCTTTCACATTAGCAAACAAAATATCAAGGCGGTTCGGCACATCTGCCAAGTCCCAAGTCATGATTGTGCCTTCATTTTGCAAGCTACTGCGGTAGTAGGCGTTGTAGTCAAAGCCCTTAAACATATCATTCGTGTACGTGCCTGGACCAGTGTGATTTGGACCACCAGTGCTTCTGACAGGATATGACCAAAGTGGCGCGCCAGTATCACCAGAGATGACTGCACGAGATGAAACGATGTTATTGTACATCTCCAGCCCAGTTAGGTTCCAACTCAAACCTTTGCCAGCGGACCATGGCTCAAGTGATTTACAAATTTGTGGATTATTACGATCTCGCTCGTTACAACCGTTAGTACGAGCATCCTCGTTCAACATGATAGGCCGGTTGGTTCGAGAGATAGTGTTATTGTACACTTTGGAATTTGAGCTACTTGATACGCTAATACCTGCGCCTGAGCCCTCAATAATGTTTGACGCAATGATTGTGCCATCTGAAACCTCATCAAAGATCGCTGTTGTCGTGTTGATGAAGAAGTTGTTGACAATTTTTGCTTTGATACAACCTTCGTCACACCAGACACCCGCTGTGCCGTTGCGCACATAATAGTCGTTACCAGTTGAAGCAGGATTCTTTGAGTTATCAACTACATTGCCCCGGAACGTAAAGTTCTCAATGTGTGTCACTTTTATCTCAGAAACGGTACACCACGCCAAACAAACTGAACCATTGGTGAGGTAGTTTGCTGCATTGTTCTCTGTGAATATATTATTTTCAAATGTCGTATTGTGCGCACGGTTGGCTCCTGCACCATTACCGCCATTGCCGATGAATTTGTTATTAACAATGCGTGCACCTTCTGCATCAGTATTAAAGCCAACCGAGGAACTTTGTGTGAAGATGGAGTCTTGGACAACCGAGCCACGACCGTTGACCACGATCATACTCGTCCCAACCTGATCATCAGGCAATTGACGATCCCAAGACCAGCTTTGTACTGGTGAATACTGGGCAATGTTGATGGCTTTCATGGTGAAATTAGAACCATCATCAGCCTGACGACCACCAACAGAAAAGGCACGGGCGCGGTTGGTGATCTCCGTAGTGCCGCTAGACGGGTCAGAGCCAACATAGTATGTCAAATCATCTTCTGTGCCAACATTAAAGCCAGCGCGATTATTAGTAGGGTCTTTGAGGGTAGTTGGGTTTTTGTCTTCAACATAGAATTTGCCAGGACCAACCTTGCTTTTTGCATCAACTTGCTCTAGTGGCTCATCATTTATAAACATTTGCTCTGGGTAGGCAGCCATGCCTTCTTTGGATGGGTCAGGATTTACCGTACAGACACGACAAAAGTTACGAAAATTCCCCGTCGTCTTCCACATATTGCCCTCTTTAGTCCATTGACCTGCCGAGATAACATCACTACCTTTCATCCAAACTTCGGCATGAGGTGCAGCTTGGAAGGTAATATTCTTCTTGGTCACAAAAAAGTGCGGCTCTCGGTACACACCGCTCTTTGCCACAACCGTTCCACCATCAGAAACAGCCTGTAGTCCACGTCGAAATGTTGCGAAAGGTTGCGCCTCTGTTCCGTTACCGGAATTGTCATTGCCTTCCGGAGCAATCCAAGCAACATTAGTTGTCGGCACTGGATAGTTGGTATCCATCGCTTTATATTTTTTATGAACACTAGCCGCTTTTGCCATAAACGGATTAGTTAAAACCAAAGCAAACACCATCACCACCGCAGCTGCTGGTATTGCTATTTTGGCGACACGCTGACTTCTTCTTGATATACGAAGACGTACCATCCCTATTTTTCTCCCTCTCTCCAGTTTTGTGTGTTAAAACTACCTGTCACTAGTATAGCATGAGCAATTTTACCCTGTCAAATTGTCAACTACTGTTTTTTGTCATATAATGAATATCCATGATGCACGCTTTTGTAGACTTTATTATTCACTTTGGTATTGTCGCCATTCTATTTGTTGTATTCGCCGAATCAGGCTTATTGTTTGGTTTTATTTTCCCTGGTGATAGCTTACTATTCACCGCTGGATACATGGTGCAACAACACATCCTCCCAATCGATATTTCGATTTTTGTGCTTTTACTTATCATCGCGGCCATTGCCGGAGATTCAGTCGGCTATACCTTTGGTCACAAGGTAGGTCGGAAATTATTTGAACGAAAAAACTCGCGCTTGTTCAAACGTCAATATCTCATCCAAGCTGAAAAGTTCTATGAAAAACATGGCGCCATCACAGTGATCTTGGCGCGATTTGTACCAATTGTGCGCACATTTGCCCCGATTGTAGCCGGCGCAGGCAAGATGCATTATCGAACTTTCTTATTGTTTAATGTCATTGGCGGCATCTTATGGGCATCACTATTCACCTACCTTGGCTTCTTTGCTGGCAAAGCCCTGACTGAAGCTGGCATTAACGTTGAGGTCGCTGCCCTGATCATCATTTTCCTGTCAGTCTTGCCGATGGTTATTCACGCGCTCAAACAAGAATCCACCAAAGTAGCCATCAAAAAACAATTATCTGTTCTGTTTTCAAAAGACAAACAACTAAAGGCAACCACTAAAAAGCGCAAGTAATTCATCTAAACTCGAGAGTCCATCTTACGTAAGCAATGGCTTGAGATATTTGCCCGTGAACGAATCTGCGTTCTTGGTAATGTCTTCTGGCGTTCCGCTGGTGACAACCGTCCCGCCACCCATACCACCTTCTGGGCCCATATCAATAATCCAGTCTGCTGATTTGATGACGTCCAAATTATGCTCAATCACAATCATGCTATTTCCACCCTCAACGAGTTTGTGTAAAATCCCTAACAGCCGCTTGACGTCAGCCGAATGTAACCCGGTGGTTGGTTCATCCAAAATGTACATAGTTTTGCCAGTCGAGCGCTTGGAGAGTTCTGTCGCCAATTTGATGCGCTGCGCTTCACCGCCCGAAAAGGTGGTCGCTGGCTGACCCAAACGAATATAACCCAAGCCAACTTCCACCAACGTCTCAAGTTTTCGATGAATAGATGGGATGTTGTCAAAGAATTCGGCCGCTTGCTCTACTGTCATTTCCAACACATCGGAAATAGTGCGTCCTTTGTAGGTAATTTCCAACGCTTCACGATTGTACCGCTTACCTTTACACTCATCACAAACCACATACACATCTGGCAAAAAGTGCATTTCAATTTTTATCACACCATCACCCTGACAATTCTCACATCGGCCACCCTTGACATTAAAACTAAACCGACCTGCTTTGTAACCACGAACGTTAGCTTCTGGCGTGGCAGCAAATAATTCGCGGATCGGTGTGAAAATACCCGTGTAGGTGGCTGGGTTTGAACGCGGCGTACGACCAATTGGCGACTGGTCAATCACAATCGCTTTATCTAACAGTTTAATGCCTTCGATACGGTCGTGCTTGCCTGGCACCACCTGGGACCGGTTGAGGCGAGCCGCTAGCTCCCTCGCTACAATGTCATTAACCAGCGTCGATTTACCACTACCAGACACGCCGGACACCACTGTCATCAATCCCAACGGAAACGCCACGTCAATAGTTTTCAAATTATTTTCCTGGGCACCGCGTACAATCAGCTGCTGATCCTGGTTTGGCTTTCTGCGCTTGTTTGGTACTGCGATTTTTTCTGTACCACTCAGGTACCGACCGGTGATGCTGTCTGGATTTTTCGCTACTTCCTCAGGCGCTCCCATGGCAACAATTTGTCCACCCTTTGAACCAGCCCCCGGCCCCATGTCGACCAAAAAGTCACTTTGGCGAATAGTATCTTCATCATGCTCCACCACCAGCACCGTATTGCCAAGATCACGCAAGCGCTTCAGAGTATCAATCAGCCTATCATTATCTCGCTGATGCAACCCAATGGATGGTTCATCCAGGACATACAGTACCCCCTGCAAACCGGAACCAATTTGCGTAGCCAGCCGAATGCGCTGAGCCTCTCCACCACTCAAGGTGTTGGCCGCTCGTCCCAGCTCCAGATAGTTCAAACCAACATTGCTCATGAAGCCCAACCGCGCATTGATTTCCTTTAATATCAGCCGCGCAATCATCGTTTCCTGTTCCGTCAACTTCAGCTTGCGAGTAAATAAATCCAACGCATCGTCAACGCCCAGATCACAAATATCAACAATATTCAGCCCATGAACCGTCACCGCCAAGACCACTGGCTTGAGGCGAGCACCTTTACAAACATAACAGGCTCGTTCGCGCATAAATCGTTCAATGTCTTTGCGCATAAATTCGCTATCAGTCTCGCGATGTCGACGCTCCAGGTTCGGGATAACCCCCTCATAAGTCGTGTCATAATGCCGGCCATTACCAAGCTCAATGCGATATTTCTGCGTTCCTGTCCCGTACAATATCTTCTGCCTAGCCTCACCTGGCAGCTTTTTGACAGGAGTTCGCATACTAAAACCATGAGCTTCTGCAACAGCTATGATTTTTTTCATATAGAAATTGTCGACATTGACGCGGTTGTATGGTCTGATGGCGCCTTCGGTGATGGTCAAATTGTCATTAAACACCAACTCCGGGTCAATCTCCATGCGGCTACCCAAACCAGTACAGCTCGGGCAGGCTCCTTGTGGCGCATTAAAACTAAACAGTCGCGGTTCCAGCTCAGGAATATCCTCCTCAGGGTGATCAACACACGCATATCTCTGCGAAAATGTCCGTACCTGATCATCATCCGCATCCAAGACTTCAACAATTCCCTGACCCAATTCTAACGCTTGCTCAACACTCTGAGACAAGCGACCAGCCAATTCACTGTTCAATGCCAAGCGGTCAACCACCAGCTCAATTGAGTGCTTGTAGCTCTTTTGTAATTCCGGAAACTCATCCAGGGCATATACCACGCCATCAACCCTAACACGAGCATAGCCCAGCCGACGGTATTGCTCAGGAATGTGCGCAAATTCACCTTTTTTATTTTTAACAATTGGTGCCAGCAGTAAGACCCGGTGCCCGTCATACTGTTTGATGATTTCTTGGATGATGGCTTCGGTGGTGCGCCGCGACACTGCTTTGCCACAAATTGGGCAGTGTGGCACACCAATGCGCGCAAACAAGAGGCGCAAATAGTCGTAGATCTCAGTCACCGTGGCTACTGTTGAGCGCGGGTTACGACTGGTTGATTTTTGGTCAATCGAAATAGCTGGGCTCAAGCCATCAATGCTATCAACATCAGGCTTATCCATCGTTCCCAAAAACTGCCGAGCATACGAGTTCAAGCTCTCCATATAACGGCGCTGGCCCTCAGCATAAATCGTGTCAAACGCCAGACTTGACTTACCCGAACCACTCAGACCAGTGATGACCACAAACTTATCGCGCGGCAATTCCACGCTGACATTTTTCAGATTGTGCTCGCGAGCACCTTTAACTTGAATAACCTCCGGCATAGCCGCTCTATTATACCGGTTTTTTATGATTTTTTCCAGACATTTCCTAAAAATTGGATTATATATCACCACATATTGCTTATGATTGCAAGTGAGGCTTTTATCTGTTACAGTTACTATATATGCGAAGGTTGAGTGTTTACTTATTACTACTTGTTGGCGTGGCTTTCATCGCACCAGTGCTATTTGACCAGCTTTGCATGTTCGTGTTTCTTGGCAAAATCCCGTTTTTGAACGTCAATCTGTCAGCTATTTCCATGATTATTTTCTGGCTCGCCCTTGTGCCAATCTGTCGCATTTTGCGAGCAGCCATCCCCGTATCATTTGATGATATCAAAGAGCTCATTCAATACCTTTCTCGAAAACGTCGCGTCAACAGCATAGTATATCAGAAGGATGATATCACCTTGCTATTTATCTATCTGACACATGAAGCCAAGAAAGCCGAAACCAGCGAACCAGACACTCGCATGGGCACTCAAAAACTCGCTCCGTCTTTAACCTAGCACATACCCTATCACAAGTCGTCAGCCGGCAACACCGCCTCCGCCCACAACTGCAATTCTTGCAATATAAACTGCTGCTCGTCAGTCGCTGCCGGCGCTAACCGCTGCAGAGACGCCATAAACCCTGGCAGTTGCGTCTGTAGGTGCTGAGCCCGCCATGTCTCCCACTGCGCCAAATCGTCTTCACTAAGCGAGCGCGGAAAATTGCGTGCTTTGTAGTGCAGCAATAGCGGCGCTAAACGTTCGTCCTGAAATTCTGGATGAAAATCAGCCAGCTCGCGTTCATCGGCATTGCGCACCGCTTCGACACGGATACGATCACGGTCGTTCAAAAAGCCATCATACAATTGCGCTTCTGGATCGGGCAGTTTTTTGAAGGCTGGCTTGTTTTCAAAAATATTCCGTAATTTTTCGGCAAAGTCCGGGTGATTCAGCAAAATATTTTGATGCTGCTGGATAACCTCTGCACTAAGCGAAATTTTCCGCCAGCCATCGCCTTGTTCCAGTACACCCAGCGGCGCCACCACCGGACAGCGATTGTACTGTAATTCTTTGACTGGCAATTTGACGAAATCCTCGGCCTGGCGCTCCTCCCACGAAGCAAAGATTTTCTTCGCCAACTCCTCTTGGCTCAGCCCAACAAACGGCGTTGGATCGTACCGCAAGTCATAGACAACCACGCCGCCATTTCGGCTGGTCGTCAGCGGAAAGGCCACCGTAGTTTTGGCAAACTCTTTGTCGTAGCGCCCGCTGGCATAGACAAACGGTTTTTTATCGTCTAGATTAACCAGCTGCTGGACTACTTTTTTATCGCGCATTTTCAGTAAATAGTTGTATAGCTGTGGCTGCTTTTGCTTAATCAATTTTGTCACGGCAATTAACGCCGTCACGTCTGCCAAGGCATCGTGAGCATTTTCATGCGCAATACCGTTAGCGCCGGTGATTAACTCCAAGCGGTTGCTCGGCTCACCTTTGTCATCAAGCGGCCAATTGATTCCTTCCGGCCTGAGCGCCCGCGTCAATCGCACCACATCTAGCAAATCCCAACGCGAGCGACCGTCTTTCCAGCTCCATTCGTAAGGATCATGGAAATTGCGCCACAACAAATGGCGGATAAATTCGTCATCAAAACGCACGTTATTAAAGCCAACCGCAATGGTGTCCGGCGTAAAAATCTCCTCACTCAGCATCCGTGCAAATTGTGCCTCGGTGTAGCCTTCCTCGACCGTTTTTTGCGGCGTGATGCCAGTCACCATCAGTGCGTCAGGACTCGGCAAGGTATCATCATTTAATGTCACCAGCAGATTATACGGCTCGCCAATCGGCTCAAGATTCATATCCGTCCGCTGCCCCGCAAACTGCATGATGCGGTCTTGCCGCGGATTTAATCCGCTGGTTTCTAGGTCATAGAAGAAAAATGTTTGCGCCATAACTATAGTATAGCAGAAAGGTTTTACCTACCTATCGTCATCACCTTAACTCCAGGTATTTCCTCATAATATTTTCTAGCATTGTGTAGTATTTTTTCGAACGTCTCGTCTTCAGTTGATTGATGTTTGTATATCAGAAGTATCCCATTTTTGGCATTAAATTGCAGCATGTATTTTTTCATTGAATCAAATGACCTAGTTTTCTTTAAACTCCTTCGCTCGTACAGTTCTGAGTGTGTTGACAGCTTTAACTCAATAATCACTGGGCCAAAAAATCCATGATACACCTGAAAGTCAGTACGCGTTCCGTCCAGTTCTTGCGCCTCACGCTCAAATCTAGTATGTATATCAGACTTATTGTATTTTTCCAATAGTAAATTATGAAAGCGTATGGCAATGTTTCTTTGTGCGTCCACTTCACCCCTACATAGCAGAGAAGACCCCTCCTGCTTCACCCACCTATCCAGTGATCTTATAATCTCTTCTGTCTCAAACAAAAGCTCATCCTCAGAGCAAATTACCCTATCATCAGTTGAGTTTAATCGGTTAACTAGTTGTATCGCCATTGAGTACGAGTGTTTACCGCCCAACTGCTCCAAAAAGCTTGCCTTGATGTCCTCAAGTAAGCGTCGAAAGCCAGCAGTCGTATACTCTGGATACTTCTCTACCTCTTCTTCTATTAGCCGCACTATACCTATATCTTTTGTATAGCTAAGGTTCTTAAAATAGCTTTCGCACACCCTCCAAAGATAAAAGGCATACCGGCTCCATCCTTCACCTCTCCCATTTATCTTGAATGATTCTCTCAGTAAGTCAGTAAATATATTAATCCATTTACTGTTCGTTAATCCCACTAGAGGCTTGGCAATAACTTTGTCATTCAACTCTGCTTCATCATCACTTATAGAATAAAACGCTCCGGAAGGATGCCTTGGGCAGTTAAAGGCTTTGTTTTTTAGCAATTGAGCTCTTCGTATAATAGCATGCTCATCTTCATAATTAGCGATCAATATACTATCAACCTCCTGAAGGATGAGTCTGCTTAAATCATCATGATTCTTTTGATAATAGCCTAAAACTTTTAGCAAGAATTTTTTGTCTGGCATAATGACTTCAGCAACACGCAAGGCTTTCACTTTGTAATGAACCATTATGTCACTTTTGAGTATAAAATCTCGCAATACCGGTACGGCTTCTTTTACTGAATATTTATCAGCAAACTCAATGAAGTTTTCAGGCAAATGTTGCGCTTTATCAGCATCTACA
>CAUVPL010000009.1:0-10440 GCA_963553685.1 uncultured Candidatus Saccharibacteria bacterium | reverse complement strand
ATTCCTCAAGAGGCTGGCTGTCGAAGCGTCGCTTGACTTCCGCCAGTACTGCTTGGTCTTCGCTATAGATCATCAAGCCCAGGGCAGTGACGCGTCGTTCGCGGTCGTCGTCAGATTCGCCAGGTGTTTCGTCCCAGCCCAGTTCGTCAAACGTAGCACGGGCAAACTCACCAGAAATTTGCTTCAAGTGGGCTTTGCCGTCGTCATCATCGTCAACAAATTTGCGTAGCTCCGCCAGTGCACTGGCCGCCATGTCGAAAACCTTTTCGTTGGTTTCATGCTTCAGCGACAGCGCCAGTGGCAGGAGTGAAGCTGAGTTTTCAAATCCAGCCCGAGCCAACAGTGTGGCGTCTTGGAGCAGGCAGATTTTATCCAGAGTGGGTAGAGCGTGAATGTGACTGAGCAGATGCTCGCGAGTTGTCGCGTCGTAGTGCGTTACAAAATGTCCGTTCAGCCCGCAGTTTACCTGCAGCGGTTTCTCAAGGGTGAATGCCTTTTCGCGCTCAGTCAAAATTTCGTCATCAAGTGGTTGGTTGGCGAACAATGGAATTGGCCACAAGGCATCGGATGGCTGATGATCGCCAATGAAAAATCGTTCTTGGTGCAGGGTGGCAGTCGGCTGCTCATTAGAGTTGTTCTGCTCAACTTGCATAATCGGTAGTCCTGGCTGCGAAATCCAAGTGTTCATCAAATCAACAATTGGCTGACCACTCGCGGTTTCTAGCTCCCGCCACAAATCATCGCCAACAGTGTTTTGGTAAGCAAACTTCTCAAAATATGATTTTAGTCCTGCCCTAAACGCTTCCTCACCAATCAGCCGCCGTACCATCACCAGCAGTCGCCCGCCTTTGGCGTAGACAATTGCCGGATCAAACAACGTACTGATTTCATCCGGATGACTAACATCAGTTTGCACTGGCTGTACACCATCCATACTATCGCGCCGAAGGGCTATGGTGACGTCGCTAGCGGCAAACTCTTCCCATATCCGCCATTCAGGATGTAGCGCGTCGACTGCTACGTATTCCATCATGTTGGCGAAGCTTTCGTTTAGCCACAGGTCGTTCCACCACTGCATAGTCACCAGATTACCAAACCACTGGTGGCTGAGTTCGTGAGCGATGACAGTGGCGATGAAGCGTTTGGATGATTCTGGCGTTAATTTCGGGTCAGCCAACAGGCAACTTTCGCGGTAGGTGATGAGCCCCCAGTTTTCCATGGCACCCGACGAGAAATCTGGCAGCGCTACGTGGTCGGATTTTGGCAGTGGATACGGCACGCCAAAATATTCATCATAAAAATCGATGGAGCGGGTGGCGATGTCTAGTGCAAAATCCAGGGTCTCTTCGCTTTGAGCTGGTGTTGCCCAAACATTGACCTCAACGCCGGAGGTGGTATGAGCGGTTTTCTTATGTAAATCACCGACGACAAAAGCCAGCAAATAACTACTCATTCGCGGTGTGGTGGCAAAGGTGGTTGTTAGCGCGCCGTCTTTCTTGAATGATTCAGTGACGGGCATATTACCAAGGACAGTCAATTCCGGAGCGGTCACGAGCGTCACGTCGTACGTGGCTTTGGCGGCTGGCTCGTCAATGCATGGGAACACTTCACGGGCGTGGTGCGATTCAAATTGAGTGGCAAACAGTTGCTTTTTCACGCCATTGTGGGTGAAATAACATGGATACAGCCCGTGCATAGCGTCGGTGATGGTGCCAGAAAACTCAATGCGAACGGTGTGCTGACCACTGGACAACTCTGGATGCGACAAACGTAATTCATCAAATTCACCATGAGAGAACTCAGCAGGCTGGTCATCGATCAACGCCATATGAATAGTCAAATCTTTGGCGTGTAGCGAAATCGACTCGCCAGTCGACTCGCCGGAAATGATCACTGTGCCAGAAAACGCTTTCTCTTCGGCGCGTGTCAAGTCGAGGATTAGGCTATAGTGTTGAGGCGTAAATGTGTCGAGTAAATGCTTGAGTTTTGTCATAGTCTTATTATATCATTTGCGGACTGTGAGATTGGGCATGTAGAAAAGGCTTATGGTATTCGATATAATAGAGGTATGAGAGGAACAAAATTGCAGCGTAGACGCATCATGGCCTTGTTTGTGGTGGTGCTGTCGGTTTTGGCAGTGTGGTCGTCACAGCTGTCGCAGCCAAAGCTAGCTCCCATCTCACCCGATTTGCAGCAACAGTATTTTGGCAATTCAACCGCGCTTGATGAACTGAACAAATTGGAAATAAAGGGTCGTGCTCCTAAAACAGGCTATACGCGCAAGCAGTTTGGCAACGGCTGGGGCAAAATCGATGGTTGCTCGGTGCGTGAAGTGATTTTAGCCAGGGACTTGAGTGATGAAAAAGTGGGCGAAGGCTGCAAGGTGCTTTCTGGTGTTTTGCAAGATCCATATACTGGTCAGACCATTCATTTTCAGCGTGGTGAAAAAACCAGTTCTAAAGTACAGATCGACCATGTGGTGGCGCTGAGTGACGCCTGGCAAAAGGGCGCGCAGAATTTGTCAGCGATTGACAGGGAAAAATTAGCGAATGATCCACTGAACCTACTGGCATCAGAAGGACAGGCAAATCAGAATAAAGGCGATAGCGATGCATCAGCTTGGTTGCCGCCTAACAAAGATTTTCGCTGCCAATACGTCGCCCGGCAAATTGCGGTGAAGAAAAAATACCACTTGTGGGTCACTGACGCTGAAAAACAAGCGTCCGTTCATGTTCTGGAAAAATGCAAGGGTTGATCTAAGACTTAGCTGGCGGCTCGTATTTAGCTACGACCATCTCAGCAAAGATCTCTCTTCTGTCGGTAGTATTTAGTTCTGGCCTGTGTTTTGGCCGGTAGGTGCCACTAACATACGCAAGCTCTGTCATGGCGTCTCGCATGGCGGAGAGTTGTCTGTCAACTTTTTTGCAGGCAGCTTGTCTGATGAGTTTTACTGATTTGTCATCTGGTGATAGCTCATGAATTTTACGGGCTCCAACGGCTAGAGCGATATCAGCTTTTGTTTCAACCAGAGAGCTATCGATTGTTTTTCGCAAAGTTGGATCCTTCAAATCAGGAATATTCTCAAATATCATGCGGAGTACTTTTGAGCCTATTTTGCGGTTCAAGTACGCCTCAGCGGATATGGCCTCTTCGGGTGAATTGATATCAAACACCTTGTCAACGTAGGGTATAGATAATGTTGCGACATCCTCAGGGTTAACGTAGCAATCCATTATGCCACAACGTGCTTCATCGCTGGCTGTCTTGATTGGAGAATCTGGAATTCGGTTGTCGTTTAGATAGAACGTTGTTTCTTTATAAACCTGAATGGCTGGCCCGAGTACCCAGTCGCGCGTTTCAGGATATATGGGTATTTTGTCAACAACAGCTGGTTTGCCAGTCAACCAATGGGTTTTTGTCTGATCCAAAATAGGCCAGCTTGGCGCAATGTCCACCTGAAGGCTTGGCTGGCCATCTTTATCGGTCGAGCGGATGGTAAACATATCAGTATTATGTCATAGAAAAGCAAAATAAGCAATGACACGGACACAATTACATTGACAATAAAGAAATAAAATGCTATTATAATAAGGTGAGAAGTGAGCAAATTCGCCAGTATCCGGTCAAGTCACCGATGGATCGAGAGTATCATCAGGTGACAGAGAAGGTGCTTTACCCAGAAGAGCTTGATAATGCAGATTTTCAGCAAGCCTTGGCGCTAGCGGCTATTGCGTCGGTTAGTCGAAACCCAGGCTGGGTGAGTGATGAGGCAGAGGCGATACAAAATAAGTTCCTCGCGGCGAGCATGCCACACGCCTATGTTCTAGATCCAAAAAAGGAGACACCTCTAGAAGAGGAATCGCCATATATGGTTAAGCGGTATCGAACCAAGAGAGATGCTTGGATACAGATTCTTACCCTGAATATGTTAAATATGACACTCGCGGAACATGAATCAGACATTACTACTTCGCGGGTATTAGCGTTGGTCGGTGATGGTTGCTCACCGCCTGCTGGCGTTGTCGAGAGAGCTCCGGGTAGGTCATTGCGAGAGTGGTACGGTATGGACAGGAGTTATCGCCGTTATGAAGCGCTTATGACCCATCTAGATTATATTCAGCAGGAGATTGATAGGGTGATTGGGCGTTTTGCATCAAGGGTACTGATCAATGATATACGGCGTGAATACAATGAGGGCACCAATGTCTTTTCGGTTGATACGGTGACGAAGGATGAAGAATATAGAGAGTTAATCACTATAATCGATCAGCCGTTTACTGGGTTTACGTCTGGGCCTTGTATGGCGGCTTTGTGTGAGGTAGCACGGAAAAGGCGTGGGCTACGCGGCATGCTTGACATGGCCAGCGAACTGGTATAAAATGTGTAGTGTACGTCCGGCCGCCAAGGTCGGAATTTTTCATATGAGGATAATATGCATCGCGGTGCAACCTCGTATCGTGGTATAATCATAAGTGATAAAGGAGAGCAACATGGAAGATTTGAACATTAAGCAATTGACGTTGGCGGTGCGGACGATTGCCGAGGAAAAGAACCTGCCAGAAGAAACCGTTCTAGAGGTAATCGAGCAGGCCATCGCCGCAGCGTGGCGTCGTGATAACGGCACGCGTGAGCAGTTGGTGCGCGCCAGCCTGAACATCAACAGCGGTACGGCTGTGGTGTCGGTCGTCAAAACGGTGGTTGAAGAAGTCGAAAATGACGTCAATCAAATGAGCCTGGACGAGGCCAAGGCGGTTGACCCGGCAGCTGAGCTGGGCAGTGAAGTGACAGTCGAGACCCACAACGTGACGACATTTGGCCGGGTGGCAGCCCAGACCGCCAAGCAGGTGATTTTGCAGCGGCTGCGCGAGGCAGAGCGCGAGGTGGTGCTGGCAGAATTTGAAGATAAAATTGGTACGGTAGTGACCGGTACGATTCAGCGGGTTGAGCCGCGCGTGGTGCGGATCGAGCTGGGCAAGGCAGTTGGTATCATGCCGCAGTCCGAGCAGATTCCTGGCGAGTACTACGGTGTTGGTCGCCGCGTCAAAGTGTACATCAAGGACATCGAGCGCGAAGGTCGCGGCCCGCAGCTGATCTTGAGCCGCGGCAATGAGGAATTTGTACACTTCTTGTTTAGCCAGGAAGTGCCAGAGATGGAGACGGGCGCCGTGGAAATCAAAGCCATTGCCCGCGAGGCTGGTCGCCGCACCAAATTGGCGGTTGCATCAGCACTGCCAGGTGTTGACCCAGTCGGTACCTTCGTCGGTGGTCACGGAACGCGTGTTCAGGCGGTGATGAACGAAATCGGCGAGCAGGAAAAAATTGATATCATTCCGTTTGAGGAAGACGCGGCTGGCTTTATCGCCAATGCCATGAGCCCAGCAGAAGTACTGAGCGTGACGGTTAATGAAGACGACAAGCGAGCAACGGTCTACGTCAGCGAAGATCAGCAGTCAGTGGCTATCGGCCGAGCTGGGCAGAATGTTCGCTTGGCGTCACGACTGACTGGTTATGAGCTGGATATTGAGGCAAAGGCAGCTGTTAAACCAGCTGAAAATAAGCCTCGCAAGAATGTAGAAGACAGCTTGTTTAATGCCATTGAGGAAACAGCAGAATAAGATTGGCGAAATACTTGAGACATTCGCCGATAAGCGATGAAAGGAGGCGATAATGGAACAGCCAAGAGACTTCTCTGAGCTGGAATCGCGCCTGACAGATACGGCGCGGGCTAGCTTTGAGCGAGCTGGTGTGATTGCCCAAAATCAGGGAAGCCCGTATGTGGGGACTGAGCATATTCTTCTGGGGATATTGGCTCAGAATTCTTCGCTAGGTGCCAAGATCTTGGCGGAAAGTGGCGTGACGCTTGACCGCGTTGAGACGGCGCTGGAATTGACACCAAGTGCGGTGGTGTTTGCGGTCGTTGACCACGGAGTACGGGCTGATGTTTTGGCGACAGTGCGCATGGCGTGGGAGCTGGCGCTGGAGTTTGGGCAGTCGCGAATCGGTACGGAGCATTTGGTGTATAGCATCTTGACGCAGCGCGAAGCACGAGCGACCAGGATTTTACGTGACATGAATGTTGATTTGGAGGCTCTTCGTGGCGACTTGGAGGGCGTGTTTGATAGGCAGCAATCAGACGCGGATCAACAGACTGAGTCAGTATCGACGACTGAGCGTAAATCCATCAAACTGCTAGAGAAGTTTGGCAATGACTTGACGGAGCGAGCTCGGCAGGGATTGGTGGATCCAATGATTGGGCGGGACAAAGAATTGTCGCGTGTTATCACGGTGTTGGGTCGGCGCAGCAAAAATAACCCAGCTTTGATCGGTGAGCCGGGCGTGGGAAAGACCGCAATTGTTGAGGGCTTGGCACAGCGAATCGTTGATGGTGACGTGCCGGCATTTTTGGAAGACAAAAGGATTATCCAGCTAGATCTGGCTTCTATGGTGGCGGGGACGAAGTTCCGTGGGCAGTTTGAAGAACGCTTGCAAAAAGTGCTAGCGGTCGCTAAGGAGCACCAAGAAGTTATTTTGTTTATCGATGAGCTACATTTGCTGGTCGGCGCTGGTTCTGCCGAGGGCTCAATGGACGCTGCCAATGCCCTGAAGCCAGCCTTGGCGCGTGGCGAGGTGCGGGTGATTGGTGCGACGACTTTTGATGAGTACCGCAAATACATTGAAAAAGACGCTGCTTTGGGCCGACGATTCCAGTCGGTCGTAGTGGCGGAGCCAGAGACGGAAGAGGCTGTACGGATGGTGCTGGGGCTGAGTAGTCGATTGGCGTTGCATCATCAGCTGAGCATCGACGAGGCAGCTGTCAAATTGGCGGTGGATCTGAGCCAGCGGTATGTGATGGATCGATTTTTGCCAGATAAGGCAATTGATGTGCTGGACGAAGCGGCGGCGTTGATGCGTTCAAAGCAGCCACTCAAACCAGGTCGACGCCAAAAAATAGCCCAGCAAATCAAGCGGTTGGCGGGCAAAATTGATGCGGCCGTGGAAGCGGAAGACTACGAACGAGCGGCGCGTTTCAAGACGCAAATGAAGCAATTGGAAAAACGCGCTGGCGATCTGGGTGCGAGCGAGGACATGTTGCCGCGGTTGGATGAAGCGTATTTGAGGTCGGCGGTCAGTGCCATGACTGGTGTGCCAGTGAAAAAATTGGCGCACACTGAAGCCAAAAGCTTGATCAAGCTGGAGAATAGATTAGGTAAATTTGTGCTGGGGCAAACTGAAGCAATTGCTGAATTGGCGAGGTCCATTCGACGAAACAGCGCTGGACTGAATCGACACAGTGGGCCAATGGGATCTTTTGTATTCTTGGGCCCGACAGGTGTTGGCAAAACCGAACTGGCTCGCGTGTTGGCGCGTGAAGTGTTTGGTGGCGAGCAGAACCTGATCAAAATTGACATGAGTGAATTTTCTGAAAAGCATACCACCAGTCGGTTGGTCGGTGCTCCAGCGGGCTATGTGGGGTATGAAGATGGTGGTAAATTGACTGACAAAGTTCGTCGACAGCCATACAGTGTGGTGTTGTTTGATGAGATTGAAAAAGCACATCCAGACGTAATGAATCTGCTACTACAACTACTGGAAGATGGTCAATTGACTGACGCGCAAGGACGAGTGGTTAGTTTTCGCCACACCATCATCATCTTGACCAGCAATGTTGGCTCGGCGGGCATGATGAACACTGAAGCGCTAGGCTTTGGCGGCGCAAAGAAACGCAGTAGCAAGGATGTGCAGCGACACAATGACCGAACGGCGCGGCAGGCTTTGGAGGATTTCTTGAAACCAGAGTTAATTGAGCGATTTGATACTATCATCGTCTTCCAGGCGCTGAGCCGAGCAGTGGCTGGTAAAATATTTGATGCTACCTCTAGTGAGCTCATCGCGGCGATTGAGAATCACGACATGAAACTGATAATTAAGCCAAGTGTCAAACGCCATATCATTGACCATGGCTTTGACGCTGAGCGCGGAGCAAGACGCCTTCGACGGACTGTGCAGACCTTGCTGGGAGATCCGTTGAGTGAAGCAGTGTTGTCGAAAGCGCAGGCAGGATCAACATTAGTTGCGTCAATGAAAAAAGGTGAGGTAATGATTGATGTCGAAAATTAGCAAACTAGGTAGCTTTTTACTATCAGTGGTCATATTGGCCTTCAGTGGTTGGGTGGTGCTCAATCGGCAATTTGTGCTTGATCATGTGCGGGCCTGGCAATTCCAGCCGAGCGCTGAGATCATGCAGCTGGCGACAAATGCTGGCATGTCAGAACATGGCAGATTTCAGTTTTACGTGACACAGCCACGGTTGGAATCGTCCAATGAATTTAATGCTGAGTGTCGTCGGTCGGAAAAAGCCAGTCCGATTTTGGGCTGCTACAAGTCAGGAGAGGATACTATCCATATTTACAATGTACCGAACCCTGAGCTTGACGGTATCAAAGAAGTGACGGCGGCGCACGAAATGTTACACGCGGCGTGGTCACGATTGTCCGAGGCGGAAAAGCAGCGGCTGGGTCAATTGTTGGAACACGCCTATGCGAGGATCAAAGACAGCAAGCTGGAAGAGCGCATGGCGTACTATGATCGAGCGCAGCCCGGATCTCGGTCCAACGAGCTTCATTCTATTTTGGGTACCGAGCATGCCGATTTGGGTTCAGAGTTGGAGTCGCACTATGCTCGATTTTTCCGTGACCGATCACGAGTGGTTGCCTTGCATACAAAATACAATCAGCGGTTTGTCGACCTGGAGCAGCAAGTGGCAACCTTGCAAGCGAAGCTGAAGCAGCAGCGAACGGTGATTGAACAGCGAAAGGAACGCTACGATACGTCGATGACAGCGCTAAATGAGAAGATTCGTGATTTCAATCAGCGAGCTACCAGTGGTGGGTTTGGTTCACAGCAGCAGTTCCAGGCCGAGCGTTCGCAATTGCAAACTGAAGGTCAACGCTTGAGTAGCCAGAAGGCCGCCTTGCTCCAGCAGATCGATCAGTACAATGCCGACGTCGAAAAATTAAATGCGTTGGGTGAGCAGGCGGATCGACTCAGCCAAAGCCTTGACAGCCAAAAGGCGGTAGAGTGATGGCCCGAGCAAAATCACAATTCATCTGCCAACAGTGCGGCGCCAGCTATCCGAAATGGGTCGGCAAGTGTGAAAATTGTGGTGAGTGGAATTCACTGGTTGAGCAACTGCCGGTTGATACGGGCGCGTCGGCGGTAGCGCGTAGCAGCGGCAAGGGCAAAGTGCTCACCACGCTCAGGCTCAGCGAGACGGTCGCCGAGGCCAAGCAAGCGCGGCTGGCAACCGGCATAGCCGATCTTGACGCGGTGCTCGGCGGCGGCTTTTTGCCAGGCGGCGTGGTGCTGGTGGCGGGGCAGCCGGGAATTGGAAAAAGTACCCTGCTAGCACAGGTCGCAGCGTTTATTGCCCGGCAGCAACAAGTGCTCTATGTCAGCGGTGAAGAGTCGGTTTCGCAGGTTAAATTGCGGGCTGAGCGGTTGGGTGCGGTTGATTCAGAGAACTTGCAGCTGGCGTCCAGCAACAGCGCCGAGGACATCGCCGCCTCCATCCAGACTGGCCAGTATAATCTGGTGATTGTCGATTCCATTCAGACGCTGTCGTTGGCGGAGATTAGTTCAGCGCCAGGCTCGGTCAGTCAAATCACCAACTCATCCAACGTCATTATTCGCGCCGCCAAGGCCGCCAACACCGCAGTGATTTTGGTCGGACATGTCACCAAAGAAGGCTCGATTGCCGGACCGAAAGTCCTGGAGCATTTGGTCGATGTGGTGCTGAATTTTGAGGGCGATCGCTACGGCGGTTTTCGCGTGGTGCGGGCGCAGAAAAATCGCTATGGCTCGACGAATGAGGCAGCAATTTTCGAAATGCATGAGGATGGCTTACGGATTGTGGCTAATCCGTCCGCGAGTTTGCTAGCTGAGCGGCAAAATCTCGACGGCTCAATTGTCCTGGCGACCATGGAAGGCGCGCGGCCGCTACTGGTGGAGATCCAAGCGCTGGTCAATCCGACGAATTTTGGCTATCCCAAACGCGCGGCCAGCGGCTTTGATCTCAACCGCTTGAACTTGTTGGTGGCGGTGCTGGAAAAGCGCACCAAACTCAATCTCTCCGACAAAGATATTTACATCAATGTGGTTGGTGGCTTAAAACTGAGCGACCCAGCGGCGGACTTGGCGGTCGCTATGGCCATTGCCTCAGCCTCGGCTGGCCGCAAACTAAGCGACGAAGCCGTGGTGTTTGGCGAAGTCGGTTTGGGCGGTGAAGTGCGCTCAGCTCAAGGCTGGCACGCTCGCGTCAAAGAGGCGAAGAAGCTCGGCTTTACCTATGCCATCGCGCCAAAAACCCACAAGGACGCATTTGTGCGCGGCGTCGGCGACCTACGTCAGGCGCTGATTGATTATTTACAATAACGTGAATAG
>CAUVPL010000008.1:0-10720 GCA_963553685.1 uncultured Candidatus Saccharibacteria bacterium | reverse complement strand
AAGTCTAGTATAACATACGATCAACAACCCTCTGTTCTTTGGTTTTTGTGAGCCGGCACAGATAACTGTTGGCCTTCACATATTTAATATATGGACCACCTCTTTTATTGCTCAACCAGCGTAAACGGCATCGATTCGCCAATCTGCACTACGGTCTCGCCGACTGCACCCTGGCGAATGAGTTCGTGAGTGATGCCCATTTTTCGCATAATATCCCGCAGGCGATTGACCGATTCAAATTGATCAAAGTTAGTGCGGCGAGCAAACTTTTCAATCTTAGCACCGTGGATAATGAAACTAACCGCATCTTCATCGTTGACGTTGTCAGGCTCCGCACCAACCACCCGCTCCACCGTCCAGGCATCAGATGCTGCTTGCGCATCCAAAGCAATGACTGGCAACTCATCGCCTTCTTCTTCAATCAGCTCAGCTTCCCGTGCTCGATAGTCCGTGACTTCACGACGCAGCAAACGCAGCAGCTCAGTCACGCCAGCATGCGTTTGCGAGGAAATCGCCACCACTGGCGAGCCGTTCGCTACGTTTTGTAGCGCCGTCGACTGCATGGCAATAATCTCATCATCCAGTCCTTCACATTTCGTCAGGGCAATGATCTCTGGACGTGCCGCTAGTTCCTCGGAATATTTTTCCAGCTCGCGGCGAATGGTCTGGTATTTTTCCGCTGGGTCATCACTATACGCATCAATCATGTGCAGCAACACGGCCGTCCGCTCAACATGTCGCAGGAACTGGTCACCCAAGCCCTTGCCTTCCGAAGCGCCTTCAATCAGCCCTGGAATATCGGCGATCAAAATTGAGCCATCATCAACATCCGCCACGCCCAAATTTGGCGTCAACGTCGTGAATTCATAATTAGCAATCTCCGGGTGAGCATTGGAAACCACACTCAAAAATGTCGATTTACCAGCATTGGGAAACCCAAGCAAGCCAACGTCGGCCAATAATTTTAGTTCCAGCTCTGCCTCAAATTCTTCACCCGCCTCACCAAGTTCAGCAATCTTCGGCGCTTGGCGCGTACTGGAGGTAAAGTGAGCGTTACCAAAGCCGCCGTCACCACCGCGAGCAACGACTGCTTGTTGCTGGTCTGCCGTCAAGTCTGCCACCACCTTGCCGTCACGCTTGACCAACGTACCCATCGGCACTTTGACGACCAGCGGCGAACCGCTTTTGCCACGCCTGTTACGCTTACTGCCGTCACTGCCATTCTCTGCTTTTAGTTCTGGCTTGTAGCGAAAATTCAGCAGTGTGTTAAGGTCTTTGGTCGCCAAAAACACAACATCACCACCACGTCCGCCGTCGCCGCCATCAGGACCACCTTTATCAACATATTTCTCATGCCGAAAACTGACCGCGCCGTTACCGCCCTTGCCAGCTCGCACTAACACTTTCGCTGTATCTACAAACATATCTATATTATAGCAAAACGCCCCTGAATATACAGGAGCGTTCATGATTATCTTAATACTTGTATTAATGGATGTAGTTGTAAGCGCCTGGGTTGGTCAATTCACGATGAGTAATGACGTTGTAACCAGCAAAGTTCATGTCGCTGACAAACACCCGACCGTTCTCAACCCGGTCAACAATTCCAACGTGTCCATAGTAGCCACCTGAGCTCTGGAAGATAGCACCCGGAGCTGGCGTCTTATTGACTGTAAAACCAGCAGCACGTGCACTTGCGGCCCAAGTATTAGCGTTACCCCAGAAGCTACCAATTGGACGACCAAGTGCCAAACGTCGCTCATATGAGTACCATGTACAGTTACCTGGTGCGTATCGGTTACCAACAGATGCAGCGACATTACCGTAACTTACGCCACTATAACCAGAATGACTACTACCGCTTCGTCCACCGCGTGGTGCGACATAGCCTGGACGTTCTGTCTCTGGTAGTTCACCGCCAGGCAACACGATGCGCGTATTTACCGTTGGCTGCGCCACGCGATCCAGTGAATTGTACAATAAGACTCGCTCGGCATCAACTTTATATTTTGAAGCGATGGCGGCAACAGTATCACCCTCCTTAACAGTATAGACCACGCCATCAACTTGCGGCACCAATAGTGTCCTGCCTGGCTCAACGGCGTCAGAAGTCATATTGTTTGCCCAACGCAATGTTTGAGTTGAAATTTTGAATTTAGCAGCAATTTTAGCTAGATCATCGCCCGGCTTAGTGACATACTCGGTAATACCACGCTGAGATGATGTTTCTGGCTGAATCAGCTGTGGCTTAGAGATAACTTCTGTGTCAGTTTGAGCCAACTGCTTCTGAATTTGCAAAGAAGTAGTTGCTTCACGCAAGTCGCCAGCAGATGGCAGTTCAGTTGCCTCCGCTAAACTAGCAACAGCATCGGCCACCTCCAATTGGTCGACTGATATTTTCTCCTTAGTTGCGGTTGTAGGTTTTGGATTTGAGTTGGTAACCTGAGATTCTTGAGCTGAAACTTCTACCCCAACAACTCCGGTGCCCTGATGATAATTGTTAATAGTCAAAAATGAAACAATAAGTGCAAACAGTGCTACATAGATAGAAGCTGACCGCACCTGTGTTAAGCGACCCTTACGAGTCTTTGGTGTGTTACGAATAATCGTTCTCCTGCATTGGTGTTACCACCAGTGCTGCTACCATAATGAGTCTTTCTTCTCGCAATAGAACGGGATACTTTGTCGACCTAATATATTAGTGATATTTTCATAAACGATTAGTTTTGTACTGTATCCGTACGACCGTTCTGGCAGGCTCAACCCCAGACAGCTAAAACAAGGCTAACTGTTCATGGTTAAGCTGATATCTATTATAGCCTATATTGACATTTAAGTCAAAACATTTTTTATAAATGCAATTTGTCAAGATTGCTGACATTTTTGACGACAGTGCGCCTTGGCGTTAGCAGTATGTTCAGCGTCTGTTTTGGCAAAATAAGTCACATTGTCGTCTCCACTGAGGAAAAAGAGGTAATCTGTCTGTGCTGGATCGGCGACGGCGTTCAATGCACTCAGACCAGGGGTGGCTATCGGCCCTGGTGGCAACCCTTTGCGCACTCGAGTATTATACGGAGAATCCAGCTGCGTATCACGGGCGACGCCCAGTTTGTCAGCCGCGTACTGATAGGTCACATCTGACCCTAGGTTCATACCGGCTTTCATCCTGTTGTAAAACACGCTAGCAATCTTCCGCTGGTCTTCACAAACCTCGGTGCCCACACCGCAGCCAATCGATTCTTTCTGGACAATGGAAGCGAGAGTTATGCCCTGATAGAGCGTCAATCCACGTTTTTTGAACTTTTCTTCCAAATTATTCTTCCTGGCTACTTGGTCAAACTCTGCCAATGCTCGCTGAATTGCTGACCTGGCAGTTGCGTCACCGCTCATAAAATACGTATCGCCATAGACAAAACCTTCAAGATCAGCTCCTGCTGGGCGTGATTTGAAGACATAGCTGTCATAATCGGCTTTAAAAGCAGTTTCAATATCGGCGTCATTATACCCAGATTTCTTAAGGGCGCTTTCGACTGAGCGGTAGTCCTTTCCTCGCAGTGTGCCGTCAGGATAAAAGCGAACAGCCACCTCGTCAGACTGACCATTGATCAGATGTTTGATGATCTCGGGCGTTGATTGTGACGGCTTAACAGTATACACGCCGACGTTAAATCGAGCATCAATTCGTTTCAATTTGATATATCCCAAAAATGCATATCGGCTGCGGATGAGCTTCTTCTCTTCCAGAGCAGATGCCACCTGAGGGGCTGTCATACCACTGGTGATGTTGACCCGCGTTACTGTCTGGTCGCCTGCGTTCACCGCCGAAAGATTGTGTATATACCAACCAGCTCCAGCCGCAGCAGACAGGCCAAGCACTGCCACCAAGCTGGCTACTATAATCATCCATTTTCTCGACTTACGAATCTGCATAACGTACCTCCAAATAATCCTGCAAAATAATACTGGCAGCCTCAGCGTCAATTTCACCTTTATCTTTAACACGGCCTAACCGACGTTCAGCTTCAACACTGCTGAGCGACTCATCTTGATAGACCAACTCAGCGTCAAGCTCAATTTCAGAGAAATCATTAACGAACTGCTCTACAAACTCTGTCTGCTTGGTTGGCTCTCCTGACTGATTGCGAGGATAGCCAACGACAATGATGTCAATATCATGGCGCAGTACTGTTTCAGCCAATTTGGTAAAAATCTCATCATTATTTTCCAGCCAACCAAACGGCACAGCAATTCTGACCGACGTGTCAGCCATAGCCAAACCAATTCGTCGTTCACCGACGTCTAGTGCCAGCAGATTCTTACCGGCCATTATCCAATTTAAATTCTATACTAATATGTTTGTCATTATTCGGCACGGTGCGCACCCAAAACGGTGAGAATTTCGTGTCAACATCTTGCACGCCTTCGATTGATTCGAGGCTCGACTGAACATCACCATAGTTTCGGCCCTTGACCTGTTCTTTGACTTTATGCTCATCAATCTCTGGGCCAATCTTCGCATTTGCGGTTAATCGAACCTGCACGGCATTGTTGCGCTCACTGTATTGCGCAAATTTTACCTCATTTGACCCATCATTATAGATCTTTTGGTTTTTCTTGCTACCAATTTCTTTCTTGAGCGTGTCCTCCAAGAACTGCTTCATATCAGAGCGATCAATACCCTGCATGCTGGCTGTCACTGTTGTTTTCAACTGAACTGTACCGCTGGCTTCATGGTCAACCGCCACTGAAGGAGTAGGGTTTGAGCGAGCCTCTTGGTAGCTTTCATTGATGACGATGCTTGAAGACGGGAACAGTGCTTTGACTGCTGATTGCAGTGAAGCGTCTTTTTGGGCGTCAAGCTTAACTTTAGCTTTGGCAACATCATCAGCCGACACCACAGTCACTTCCCGACTCGAGCCACCACTCATTGCGGTGCCCGCCGCCGAAAAGCCGCTCACATTTGAAGAGTAGCTTCGTGACGATAGATTGTATTCACTACCAACCTGAGTTGCTTGCACCTTGACGGTTGCCACCGATTGGATGACACCGCCAGGACCAATTGAGGTGCCCGACAAGCTGGCTGGCTCTGTGCTGACAAACGTATAATCGCCCGACGAGAAAGACGTTCCAGCCGGAATTGTTAGCGTCAAGCTTGATACCGATGTTCGAACAAGGTGCATCGTACCACTTGCTTTTTCACCAACTTTCTTCTTACCCGTAGGGGTGAAATCGACGGAAATATCTTTCTTTTGTTCTTGACGCAACGACTTGATGACGTTGTTGGCAGCATCAACCTTTCCGTCCTGCTTTAACGCAACGGATTTATCAACCGTAGAAGTGGTCGTTTTAGCTGTAATCACGACTGTAGCATGTGGCGCAAACCAAATCGCCCAAACCATGAATACAATAAACAGAGCAATACCACCGCCAATCAAGACTAACTTCTTACGGAAAACATTAAAATCTGGGACTTTTGGCTTACCTTTGCCAGCCGACTTAGCTGGTTTTACTGATTTTGATGGCTTTTCGTCCTCGGCTATGGCTGCATCAATGGCATCGTCTGCCTTGTTTCGTGCTTTTGGCGCCGCCTTATCCGCCAATTCACCGACTGGTATCTCACTACCGTCAATCACATCATCACCGTCATCCACATCAATAGCTGGAATTTCCGCAATCTCCGGACGAGACTGCAATGTCTTAGCAACCGGAATGCGAGCTGCGGCCGCCAACCCGCTGAGCGCCTGGTCACTCGTGATTAGCACGATTCGCTTCTCGGCATTTTCCGCCGCACGATTTAATAATCTCATATTGACAGCGCTCTGCAATATACCAACCCGCTTAGGCGGCACCAATGCAACGATTCGCGCCTTTGAATCTTTTATCTTGCTGACGATGTTGGTAATATCGTCTTCAACATCAATATAGATAACGTCTTTGTTCATTTATATTTTAAGTAATCGATTAATTTTATCCATTAAGCCATTAGCGTCTTGGCCACTTACCATTGTATCATATCCTACGCGCAGCAAACCCATGGCAGTTACAAATGTATGGTCGGTGATATCACCTGTTGTGTCAGTAATGCCGACCACCTCAGACGGTTTGATACGCTGAACTACTGGCTTCTTTGTGAATGGCAGCTCCTTATACCACGGCTCGCTCCCCAAAGCGTCAACCAATTTTTCCAAACTGGCGCCTCCACCACACAGTAAAATCCTATTTGGCAAATGATCAACACTGTCAAACTCGCTTAATGCCAACTCTACCCCAGACAGCCATACCTCAAGGGTCTTCTCAATCGCGCTATCAAGCCGTTTCTTGACCGAAGGTTTGACGTACTCATGGCCAAGATTGAGCTTTAGTTTTTCCGCATCTTTGTAACTAAGATCAAGCTCCGTAGCAATCGTCCTGGTGAAGCTGCGACCACCGATGCCAAACATCCTCGTGCCTTCCACGCCACCGTCATTAACCACTGCAATGTCGGTCGTTCCGCCACCAACGTCTGCCAAAATTGCAGTAAACGAACTGTTTGCATCTGTCCCTAGTACACTTCTACTGACCGCAAATGGCTCAGCTGCCACAGCGATTAGCTCTAGTGCCAGCTCATCAGCCACCTTTTCCAGCGCACCGATGTGCACCATTGGCGCAAACGCCGTATAGATCTGCACTGCCACGTCCTTGCCCTGAAAACCAATTGGATTTGATACTTTATAGCCATCAATATGCAAACTCACCAAAGCTGAGTTGACCAGTTTCACTTCAACATCTTCATTGCCGGTTTCTAGCGCAATCTGTGCCTGGGCTTTACCCTGTGCTCGTTCCTGAACTTTTTCGATGATAAATTCCATCTCAGCGACATCCAAAGCTCGCTCCGGCTGCGGACGGCGATAGCGGATGGTGTTCGTTACACCTTTGACCAATTCTCCTGCAATACCAATCACCACACGGCGTGCCTGAACACCAGCCTTTTCCTCAGCTTCTGCCAGGGCTGCCTCACAATTGGCGACCACACCAGATATGTCAGCGATAGCTCCAGAGTGCATATCGCCCAGCTCTTGCTGTTTACGGCCAACGCCAATCACTTCAATGACATCATTTCGCACTTCAGCGATCAAAGCCTTAACAGCTTCCGTACCAATGTCCAGACTAACTAATAACTCTCGTTCTTCTTTGTCGGTTTTTTTGAGCAAGTCTTTTAGTACCATACCCTAAATTATATACTGCTGATGCTTTTTGAGCAAACTTTATGAACTATTTCAATACAGCTTTCACCCGTCGAACACCGGCGGAACTGGATTCTTCCTTGATTATCCTAAATCGTTTACCGTTTGGCGTACCGTCATCGTCCTGAGCCAATTGACCAGTATGATCCACATGCGGACCACCGCAAATCTCGAAACTAGCTCGCTGGTCACCTTCGCCCATCTGATAGACCTTGACGGTGTCACCATAGCGGTCGCCAAAGGCGCCAATCGCACCCATTTTGAAAGCTTCATCAGTTGGATATTCGGTGTAGCTGACAGGTAAATCTGCATCAATCCAGCCATTGACCAATCTCTCAACTTCGTCCAACTGCTCACGCGTGACTTTGGCATCATTATTAAAATCAAATCGCAGCCGCTCAGTGGTAATATTACTGCCACGCTGCATGACATGGTCACCCAGCACTTGCCTGAGCGCTGCATACATCAGGTGATTGGCGGTGTGCAAACGGCGATGCGCCATGGTCTGGCCTTCCAGCCCGCCCTTAAATGTGCCTTTGGCAGCAGTCTGAGAACGACGTCGCTGTTCCGCCATCAATGTGTCAAATTCAGCCTTCCAATCCGCTGCAAGCTGGATGTGATTGCGCTTGGCAATCTCAACACTCAGTTCATACGGAAAGCCATAGGTGTCGTGCATGGTAAAGATTTCTTTACCAGTCAGGCCATCGCTCAAAAAGCTCAACAGATGCTTCGTTCCCTTCATCAATGTGCGAGCAAAGGCTTTTTCTTCCTTCATCAGTGTAATGATAATTTTGTCACGCTGCTCGGCCACCTCTGGGAAATCTTGAACGTACAGATCAGCGATGACTGGCACAATTTCCTCAAAGAATTCTTCCTCAATACCAAGGTCATGAGAAAAACGAATCGCCCGGCGCAATAAGCGGCGCATCACATAGCCTTGCTCTTTGTTGCTCGGTACACAGCCGTCAACCGCCAAAAAGGTCGCCGCTCGCAAATGGTCGGCTATGACGCGCATGCTCTCCAGATTATCCTCGTACGATTTGCCACTCAATTGTTGTAACTTTTCAATGATTGGCCACATCAAGCTAATTTTGAAAACATCTGGACTGTCAATCGCCGCAGCAGCGATTCGCTCCAAACCGCCACCAAAGTCAACATTTTTGCGCGCCAGTGGTTCAAAGCTACCGTCTTCAAGCCGACGGTATTGCATGAATACCTGGTTACCAATTTCCATGAAACGACCACTGTCGCTGGCAGGGTGAGCTAGACCAAATTTAGGGTCGTGGTTTTCTTCACCAAAGTCATAAAACACTTCGCTATCCGGCCCGCACGGATCACCAATTGGCGTACTCTCGATACCGCCACCGCGGCTCCACCAGTTCTCATTATCGTCATAGAAAAATATCCGACCACCTTGCATACCCAGTCGATCACCAGCCTCTGCCGTGCCTAATTCTACAATCTTGGCGTCAATGCCCTTTTTCGCAAAGACTTCTTGCCAAATTTGCGCCGCCTCATCATCACGTGGAATATTATGCTTCTCATCGCCAATGAAACAAGTGACATAAATCTTGTGCGGATCTAAGCCGACAACCTCTGTCAAAAATTCAAAAAACCACTCAATCTGCTGACGTTTGAAATATTCACCCATACTCCAGTTGCCCAACATCTCGAAAAAGGTAGTGTGGCGATTGTCACCAACATCCTCAATGTCTTGAGCGCGCAGGCAAGTTTGACTGTCTGTCAATCGCGTTCCCTCTGGGTGATCTTGTCCCAACAAATACGGTAAAAGTGGCTGCATACCAGAGCCAGTGAACAGCGTGGTCGGGTCGTTGTGTAAAACCAACGGTGCGCGTTGTAAAACTGCATGATGGCGATCTTTGTAAAATCGGAGATAGGCGTTGCGGATATCTTGTGCATTCATGCTGGTTATTATAGCACATACCCCTGATGGAGATATAGCCACCTCCATAAAAAAGCACCGACATCACATCGGTGCTTTATGATTCAGACTATTTGTCTTTACGCTGCTGTTTCTTCAGCCGCGTCTTCAGCTGGAGCTTCTTCCTTTGGCTGGTTTTTACGCAACTTTTCTGGGTTACGAATGGCTTTGTGCTTGTCGGCAGCTGGTTCTTTGACCCACTTTGGTAATGTGACGCCAGCTTCTTTCAACAACTTAACAACACGTGGTGTTGGCTGAGCACCATTGTCCAAATATTTTTGTGCTAATTCAACCTGAATATTTGCTACTTTTGTGTGTGGATTGTAGCTACCAACATAGGCGACGACGCGACCGCTTGATGGGTGGCGCTGCGCTTCCTGTACAGCTAGACGGTAGACTGGGTAGCCCTTGCGACCCAAACGTTGCAAACGAATTGCTAACATATACTTATCTTATTCCTTCTCTTACACTCTTAGGTTAATTCTTATTCTGTACCAGTGTACACTATTTTACTAGATGCGTCAATCTACTCTATATGACAACTTGACTTTTTATATATAGAATGTTAAAGTATAGACTGCTTATGCAACTAACTCATTCATCAGGGTTAATAATCGACAAACCGGGTGGCCATCAGCAATGGCCTAGCGATCGTGTAGCTGAATTTAAAGCAAACTACTCAAAAGAGTTCTTGTCACACCGCGCGTTAATGCGCATATTAGAATGCGCATATTAGATATAGCAGTTCAGTTTACTGCTGACGAAAGCTTGACGAAAGGCCAGTATTTTGATTGTCAATTTGATCGTTTTCATGATGCCATGAATACTATTCAAGGTGTAATAGGAGTTTTTGGAACCGGATATCCTTTTTATGCTCGCCAAGACAATGGTGCTATCGCCGATATACCTGAGATGCGACGTTACCAAAAATCATTTCAAGCTGCAATACATAGAGATCGTCTGCGGTCATATGGCGGGTGGCTATGCGGTGCTTGTGAGTTAGCTTGCGACCTACCCGATCTTAAACGGTATTGTAAGCCGTGCGATTCAGTTGATTTTAAGCCTAGAGATATATTTAAAGCACTGCCTGATTTGGATTATTGGGTAATAGTCGATGATGCGCCCGAGATAAAACTACGTCAACAAGAAGAAGAGATTCAAGAGTGTGCTCGAACAGCTACTTTTGAACCATCTGATAGAAATATAGTTCAAACGCTTGAAACAACAAAATATGTTATGGAAACGGTGCTCAGAGGATTTCAGCCAGGGGCAACGCTTCCAGTAGATATGCATATAATTACCAAAACAGCTCTTTTAACCTGCCTAAAAGAAACTCCTGATGCGATCCGAAATGGCAATACCGTTGACATTGCTCCACGATCACTACACAAAGTATGGGAGGATACCGACGAACCTTACGATTTCATAAAAGATTTTCTATTTTCCCTCACTCCTCATACGTGGAAGGACAGTGAACTTATGCAAGTATTGTCAAATACCCGACGTGACGTGTATGATTTAATTGTGGACAACCCAATAAGAGCCGTGTCTGACA
>CAUVPL010000007.1:0-10740 GCA_963553685.1 uncultured Candidatus Saccharibacteria bacterium | reverse complement strand
CGCCTCGATACCAGTCACAACTGACTTCTGAGTTGGCTTCAAACCAACGATTTCAACTTCGTCGCCGATCTTAACAACACCCTGCTCGATACGACCAGTTGCCACAGTACCACGGCCCTTGATTGAGAAGACGTCCTCAATTGGCATGATGAATGGCTTGTCCATGTCGCGAGTTGGCTCTGGAATGTAGCTGTCCATAGCGTCAACCAATTCCATGACGGCGTCTTCGTACTTCTCGTCGCCTTCAAGAGCCTTCAAAGCTGAACCCTTGATGATTGGAGCGTCTTTGTCAAAGCCGTTAGCTTCAAGCAATTCGCGAACTTCTTCCTCGATCAGCTCAACCATTTCCTCGTCAGCCATGTCCATCTTGTTCAAGAAGACAACCAACTTAGGCACACCAACCTGCTTTGCAAGCAGCACGTGCTCACGAGTCTGTGGCATTGGACCGTCAGTTGCGGCAATAACCAAAACTGCACCGTCAACCTGAGCAGCACCGGTGATCATGTTCTTGACGTAGTCGGCGTGACCTGGCATGTCAACGTGCGCGTAGTGGCGCTTTGGTGATTCGTATTCTTGGTGTGAAGACGCGATGGTAATACCGCGGGCTTTTTCTTCTGGTGCGTTGTCGATCTGGTCGTACGCAATTGGTTTGTTAACTGCGCTTGGAAGGCGCTTAGCCAACACTGCAGTAATCGCAGCGGTCAGCGTAGTCTTACCGTGGTCAACGTGGCCCATTGTACCCACGTTAACGTGCGGTTTGCTTCGGTCAAATGCATCTGCCATTTGTAGAAGTTCTCCTTATTTAATTATTATTTCACGCGGGTATGACCAATTAAAGGCTCCACGGCGTATGCGCTTAATTATAGCGGGTTTTATAATATTTCGCAAGGAAATCGTCCCTGATTTTTACAAATTGCACCATTCTGGAGGCTTGCGTGAATATCGCTAGCCTGAGCCATGTCACAAAACGTCTTCATCGCTATGCCGCGACAGACCAATGATGTCGCGAGCGCGCACCAGATAGAACATATCATTTTCGCGGTCGCCAATCATCAGTACTGGCTCGCCAAAACTAAGCGGTAAATCCGTGACTTTCTTGATGTTTCCGTCAAACCTCGACGGATCATCCAGCTCTGGGTTCCATACCGCCAGTCGATCCGCCCGCAGGGTGAACGGCTCAGTACCCTTATTATCACCGACTTCTTGCAGTGGAGCATCGTTCCACAAGACAACGTTCAGCAGGTTGCTTGGCAAACAACGATACGCCATGACCGTACACTCGCCGTCAAAGTCATGCGGGTTGTCGATAAGTCCCAGCACACCGTGTGCTTCATCATAAGTCTTCAGCGTCAGTATCCAAGTGCTCAAACCGTAACAACTTGTCACGACTGGGGATTACATAGACACTCCGCGACTGGCTACTTGAATAATCAAACACACCTACCTCAATCACCGCATGAAAGGATCCGTCATATTTAACAAATTTTGCCCCACTGACATATGCCCTATCGCTGTCGACAAACTCAAACTTCAAATTGCCATCCGTACCACTTGGCGCCAATACGAACCCTGACAAGCTGATGGCATCAAGCTCACCAACATACGGCAATACATTGTTTAGCGTCTGGACATGCTCACGCAGCGCGTCCGGAAGATCAGCCTTATCAGTGTGCGAAAGATCAGTTGCCAACTCCCACGCTAACTGCTGAAACTCCTCAGTAAAGACCGTCTCAAACAAATCCGCGCCGTCCTCAATACCTTCTTCATCAGTCGGCATGATGTCCACCACGTCTTTCAGGTCAACCCGAAACAGGACTGACTGATCTTCTTTGTCAAACATTTCCAAGACTGGGCGATTGCCGCGCCAGGTAAAAATTGGCGGGTCGGTGAAAAGCACTGTAACATCTCCATCAACGGCAATATCACGCTCAGCAGCATTTACTTCCTGGCTGTACGCTTTACACTCCACTCGCACGCCAGTACCATAAATCATTTCACTCAGCATCGTGTTCAAATCACCTATCAACTCCCTCTTGGACGCAGCATCTTGAACATCGTTGACCTCTATGGCTTCTTCGGTCTTGTCGACATAATGGCGCAGTTTGCGGATGTAACGTGGTACACCGCTGGTGTCGGGCAAGATCTCTGCTACCGCAATCGCTTGTCGGTCGATTGGAAAATAATAGTCCATCGCCTCATCATGCTGCACTGTACGCACACATAACGCCGCCATCTCCTTGGTGTACGTAGCAAACGGCGCCGACTCATCAGGGTCAATCTCCACTGACGTCACCACGTCCGCCACGCCCTCAACAGCCCGTAGCTCATATATATCATCACCCGTGGCTTGAGCATACCCAATCACTCGCATCCGCTCACCTTCAATTTCGTCAGTACGCATCACTCGCTCAACATCACCTAGCGCCCCAGCCTCTTTCTCGCTACCAAGCTGCATATTGGCCCTGGCAATTTCTCGCCAATCATCCGTTGACAATCGACCCAACAAATCGATGCCAGTCTCTACTCGTGGTGACCTCATATAGTTGTATCGTATACCTCTATAGCCTAAACTTCAAGCATAATCATCGCTCCATGCGGTATACTATAACCATGAGCAAGAAAACCCTGGTTGAGCTTGATCCGTGGCTGGCGCCGCATGAGGGCGTTATCAACGCACGTGAGGCTTATGTTTCGTCGACGCTGCGGAGGGTTTTGGACGGTAAATCGCCGGCTGAATTTGCCTTAGGGTTTTTACATTTTGGCCTGCACCAGACAGCGGCGGGCTGGACGTTTCGCGAATGGGCGCCGAATGCTACGCGCATAGTGATGGTTGGCGATTTTTCTGAGTGGCAGGAGCGCGAGGAATTTGTCTTGAGGCCTGGCGCACATGGTGCATGGAGTGTTGATTTGCTGAAGAACGCGCTGCACCACGGTCAGAAATATAAGCTGCGCGTCTATTGGCCAAATGGCGACGGCTGGCGTTTGCCATCATACGCCACCTACGTCATCCAAGACGATGATTCGGTGGATTTTTCGGCCGTCGTGTGGCAGCCTAATGAGCCATACCAGTGGCAGCATGACACGCCGCCTGCGCCGCGCGTACCGCTAATTTACGAAGCACATGTTGGCATGGGTAGCGAGGAGGAAAAAGTCGCTAATTTCAATGAATTTACCGCAGGCGTCCTGCCGCGCATCAGACAAGCCGGCTATAACACTATCCAGCTAATGGCCATCGCCGAACACCCATACTACGGCAGTTTCGGCTATCACGTCAGCAATTTTTTCGCGGTCAGCTCACGCTTTGGCACGCCCGATGATTTCAAACGGCTGGTGGACACGGCGCACGGTTTGGGGCTACGCGTCATCATCGACATCGTCCACGCTCATGCCGCCAAAAATGAAGTCGAAGGCCTCGGCAATTTCGCGGGTGATCCAACGCAATATTTCAAGGCTCACGACCATCCAGCCTGGGATTCACGGCTGTTTGATTATGGCAAGCCGGAAGTGCTGCACTTTTTGGCTAGTAATTGCCGCTGGTGGTTGGACGAGTACCACGTTGACGGTTTTCGGTTTGATGGCGTGACCAGTATGCTATATCACGACCACGGTTTGGGAAAAAGCTTCACCAGCTATGATGATTATTTTACTGGCGATGTTGATAAAGACGCGCTAGCCTACCTCAGACTAGCAAATGACGTCATTCACGCCGTTCGCCCCGATGCCACGACCATTGCTGAGGAAATGAGCGGACTACCGGGTTTGGCGGCACCGGCTGAGTACGGCGGTTTGGGCTTTGACTATCGATTAGCAATGGGCGCGCCTGACCTCTGGATCAAAACACTGAAGGAAAAGCGCGACGAAGATTGGGACTTGGGCGAATTGGCACATACGCTGAGTTCGCACCGCCCAGAGGAAAAAGTCATCACTTACGCCGAGAGTCACGACCAAGCCTTGGTCGGCGACAAGACGCTGATTTTTCGGCTGATCGACAAAGCCATGTATTGGCACATGGATAAAGCTGACCCTGATCTGACCGTCGAACGTGGTGTAGCATTGCATAAGCTGATTCGACTGCTGACAGCCGGACTGCACGGCGGCGGCTACCTCAACTTTATGGGTAATGAATTTGGGCATCCCGAGTGGATCGACTTTCCGCGTCAGGGCAATGATTGGTCGTTCAAGCACGCGCAACGTCAGTGGAGTTTACGCGACAATGGTTTTCTCAAGTACCAATGGCTGGGCGAATTTGACGCGAACCTGATGAAGCTCATCCAGACCGTTGACGACCCGAGCATTCACTACCTCACCATTCGCCAACACGACCGCGTCGTCAGCTTCATGCGTGGTGACCTGCTGTTCATCATCAACTTCTCACCCGACCAGTCGTGGACGGATTATGACGTGCCGGCAGCAGCTGGGTCATACCGAGTAGCCCTCAGCAGCGACGACCAGCAGTTTGGTGGTCACGGACGAGTCCAACAAAACCAGCGATATTTCACCACACCAGGGCCGCATGGTGATAATGTACGGGCATATCTACCAGCACGCAGTGGAGTGGTTCTGCGCAGAGTTGACTAGGGTTTGACGGTTTGTTTGAGTATGAGCGGTATACTTGACTTTTTTACTGTAGTATGATACTATACAAGTAGCTTTTCATTCGCCCTGAGGCGTTTGGAAAGAGTACTTGTCCGTTTGCATCTTTTTCCCATATGAAAGGAGGTGAAAAAGATGTGGTATATCTTAGCAGGGTCAGGCTTCTTACTATTGCTCGTCACCGTCGCTACGGTCATACGCTGTCTTATACGGCGTAGAGTCATTAGTCTGGCTGTAGGGTATTTTATACTCTACAGCCTCTTGCTCGCGTCGGTACTTCAATATCTAGTACCGGCGTCAGCGCGGGGGCTGAGAGACCTCCAAGCTGTAGTGGCCTTCCTGGCTTTGATGCTTTTGCTAAGCAAAGTCAGAGATTGTGCCTGGGGCTTTTACAAAGACTCAGGCTCAGACGACGAGAAGGACAAGTAACCTTGCCCACCGAAAGTAGCTCGCCGAATCGGCTCAACCTGATTGAGTGCCTCATGGTATTCTCGGGTTGATCAAACCCGATTCAGCTTGAGCCAGTTCGGTGGGCTATTTTCATGTCATTGACTATTCAGAAAACTCCGTGTCCCCACGCACGTCGTGGGGTTTTTCTTGGCAAAAATTTGATAAAGTTTGATACACTAATTATTGATGAACAGGATAAATAAAAAAGTACCAGAAATCTTACTACAGTCACTCGGCAAAATTGCTCGCCTGCCCTTGCCAATTCCTGCGCAAGTGATTGAGAAAATTGACGAAAGCTTAACCCCAAACATGCGCGCTTTGCGGTTGGTTCTGACCATCTCCGAAAAACTCCTCAGCATGGGCGTGTCGGCGCGAGACGTGGTGCATATGATGCTTGGTATCACCAGAACCTACTGCAAACAGCCAGTTCACATGGACATCAGCTCAACCCTCATCACCGTGTCGCAAGACCGCGGCATCAACCGCGAACCACTGACCTTGATTCGAGCCATCACCCTGGTGGATGTCAATTACCAAACCATCCAAGCACTACAGACCTTGTCCCGAGAGATCCGCTACCAACACATTCACCTGAGCGAGGCCGAGGAGCGACTGGAAAAAATCATCAATCCTGAAAAACGCCATCCACGGACACTCATTGCTCTGTCTGGTGGTGCGTTGAGCGCTGGTGTGGTGGTTATGTACGGCGGAAGTGTGCAGATGGCACTACTAGCCATGCTGGTTGGCACACTCAGCACTGTTGCCATGCGCCTGTTGTGGCGTGTCGGCGTGTCCGTGTTTTTCACGCAAATCATCATGTCGCTCTGTATCACGCTCATCGCCACGGCTGTTGTCTGTGTCAATACCAAGTTCAACTTGGCGTTTAACCCGACCTTGATCGTGATCGGTGGAATCGTCCTGCTGGTGGCGGGCATGATGATCGTTGGTGCGTTTCAGGATGCAATTGATGAATATTATGTCACGGCAAACGCCCGGCTGTTGCGAGTGCTGATGGCAACCAGTGGTATTGTGATTGGCGTAGCTATTGGCCTTCATATTGCCACCAGACTAGGCATCAGTTTTCCAACAACCCCAGACCGTTTGACGTTGGTGGATAATTATACGCAGTACATCGGTGCGGCAGTCATCGCTTCAGCATTCGTCATTGGCAATCACGCGCCGTTCTTTGGTACCATCCTGGCTGGTCTTGTGGGGGCAAGTGGTTGGGGACTATTTCAATTGCTGACTGACGCTGGCTGGGATGTGTTGCTGGCCAGTGGTACGGCGGCTGCGGCCATCGGCTTGGTGGCAACGTTCATGTCCCGACTGTGGCGCATCCCGTCTTTGGCCATCATCGGTGCGGGCATTGTGCCGCTGGTACCAGGTTTGTCACTATACAATGGCTTGATGGGCATCATCAGTCAGGCGCCGTCAGACCCAGGCTACGTTGTCGCCCTGGCAAGCTTGGCACGAGCCGTCATGATTGGGTTTGCTGTTGCTGTAGGTGCGTCATTTGGTAATGCCATTGGTCGTCCAATTCGCAGTCAAATCAGGAAGCTTTTTGTTGGGACACCGACGACTGCAGAGTAGTAGTTGACGCGTGCACAGCTTGTTGGGTGAATCTACTGGTCAGATAGAACCATAACGCCCCAAGTCCACCAGCCGCAGCCTCATAGACCACGAACGAAAATTCTCGGTGCACAAATCCTTGTACACACGCCATGACAGCAGCCACTGACAGACCCAGCATGATGCTTTTTTGCTGGCGCGTGAACAGGCTGGTAGTGAACGGCAGCATGAAAGCATAAAATGCAAAGACGATGATGGACAAGCGTGAAAAGATATAGTGCAGCCCGTGTTGAGTGTCATTAGGGAATATGGCTATAGCCATGCCGCAAAAAGCTATGGTTCGCAGTGCTACCAAACTCAACCTGGCAGTAGTTACCGCCTCAGCCTGCTCCAAAATGTCAGACATCGACTCCGCCAAGCACCACATGATAACTGCCATCATGGCAATGGAAATATTGAATACAAATGAAGATAGCTCGCCGCGCTCACCCAGAGCACTGAAGCTCCAGTTTACCCATTGTGGCTCTGAGGTTAAGAACGCCGACAGAATGATCCCTGCCAAAAAAATCAGCGTCATCCAAACAGTCAACTTTGCGGGCGCAAGCTTCTGGGTTGACAGAATGAATGATTTCATGAATACATTATACCATATGAAAAACCCCGGCTAGTGACCGGGGCTTTTGGTGATTATTTGTTGCGCTTTTCGATTATCTCTTGAGCAACGTTTGGTGGAACTTCCTCGTACTGAGCCAACTCCATGGTTGACGCAGCGCGACCCTGTGACATCGAGCGGATGTCTGAGGTGTAGCCAAACATATTCGCCAGTGGCACGAAGGCCTTGACCAACTTGGCGCCGCCCATCAGATCTTCCATGGTCTCAATGCGACCACGACGTGAGTTCAGGTCGCCGATGATGTCGCCCATGAACTCTTCTGGAGTGGTGACTTCAACTTTCATGACTGGTTCAAGCAGAATTGGTGTTGCCTGTTTGATACCTTCGCGGGCCGCCAACGAACCTGCCAATGAGAAGGCTAGTTCTGAGGAGTCAACATCGTGGTATGAACCGTCGTACAACGTGGCTTTAACGTCAACCACTGGATAGCCAGCGATAACACCACCTTCCAAGGTTTCACGAATACCCTTCATGACAGCTGGGCGATACTCTTGTGGCACCACACCACCCTTAATTTCATCAACAAACTCAAAGCCTTTACCAGCCTCGTTTGGTTCAAAGCGTACCCAGACATCACCGTACTGACCACGACCACCAGACTGCTTGGCGTGCTTACCTTGGACTTCAGCGCGACCCTTGATTGACTCGCGGAAGGCCACTTGCGGCTCACCGATGTTAGCTTCAACCTTGAATTCGCGCTTCATGCGGTCGATCAAGATGTCCAGGTGTAACTCACCCATGCCGGACATAATGGTCTGGCCAGTTTCTTCGTCAGTGTGGATGCGGAAAGTTGGATCCTCTTCAGCCAAACGCTGCAAGGCCAACGCCATCTTTTCTTGGTCGGCCTTTGATTTCGGCTCAACGGCAATAGAAACTGGCGGTTCTGGGAATTCGATACTTTCCAAGGCGATTGGATGCGCTGGATCAGTCAGAGTATTACCCGTACCAGTATTCTTCAAACCAACCACCGCAGCGATGTCGCCAGCAGAGATCTTGTCAATGTCTTCGCGCTTGTCAGCGTGCATTCGAACGATACGACCAATACGCTCCTTATCGCCAGTAGTGGTATTCAGAACGTAGCTACCAGAGTTCAAAACGCCTGAGTAGACGCGGATGAAGATCAGCTTACCAACAAATGGGTCAGTGGCGATCTTAAAGGCCAAGGCGCTCATCGGTTCTTTGTCATCTGGCTTGCGGCTCACTTCGTCGCCAGTCTTTGGATTCTTGCCCCAAATCTCGTCAACATCCAGCGGGCTTGGCAAGTAGTCCACCATCAGGTCAAGCACCTTCTCGACGATGACGCCGCGGCCGTCACCACCAGTGACCAAGAAGAAGTCACCAGCCAGCACACGCTTACGCAGCGCAGATTTCAGCTCGTCGATAGTAATCGCCTCTTCGCCTTGATCAAGGAACTTCATCATCAATTCGTCATCAGCCTCAACGGCGTTCTCCACCAACAAGCTGCGGGCGTTTTGACATTTCTCCAGCATATCAGCTGGGATTTCCCCCTGCACCAACTCATGATCAGAAAAATCAGTGTAGGTGTAAGCTTTCATGTCGATCAGGTCAACCACACCGTTGATAGTCTTTTCAAAACCAATCGGGATGTGAATTGGGAAGGCCTGCTTGCTCAAACGGTTGTGAATCGACTCCAGAGATTTCCAGAAGTCACCACCAGTTTGGTTAATCTTATTGATAAAGCAGATGCGCGGCACGCCGTATTTGTTGGCCTGGCGCCACACTGTCTCAGACTGTGCCTCAACGCCCATCTTACCGTCAAACACGGTTACTGCACCGTCCAGCACGCGCAGCGAACGCTCCACCTCAGCAGTAAAGTCGATGTGCCCTGGGGTGTCGATGATGTTGATCTTGTGACCCTTCCAGAAGCAGGTCACCGCTGCGGAGGTGATGGTAATACCGCGCTCTTTCTCCTGCGCCATCCAGTCGGTGGTGGCGCCGCCATCATCACCCTTGACGGTACCGATTTTATGCGTCAAGCCAGTACGATACAAAATACCCTCGGTTGTCGTCGTTTTACCGGCGTCAATATGGGCAATAATACCGATATTTCTAAAATTTTTCAGCGGAACATTCGTCTCTGCCATAATTTTCCTTTATATTACGTTAATTTGTCGAGATCTTTGGTCAATTTTTTGGCACCAAAAAACTACTCTTGTTGCCAATTATACCAGATAGTCACAGAAAATAATAGCTCGATTTTATGGGTTAGTTCTTAAGAGTTTTCTTGGCAATAGCCCAGTAGGTCATCCCAGCTAACTCTAGCATTAGCCTCGTGCCTCATTTTGCGCGCGTCATACTCTTGTAGTTTGAGGTTAGCGTTGCGGAGAAAGATGCCTAGACCTGTTTTAGTAAAGATTTGCCGATCAATTTGCGGCGTCGCTCTATCAATCCAAGATTCTACCATCTCTTCTGTAGCCGGATCCATCAACGCCAACCCGTGCCCAGAAAGTCGAACGTACTCATCTGCGTACTCGTGTAACTCGGGTACTTTATCTGGGCTAACCACCAGACTACCAAGTATCTTCGGTACCAAAATTTCTGGGTCTATCCTGGCGCCACGTAGCTGATCTTCACAAAGACCTAGGCCAATCGCTGCACCTCTGACAGTCGCAGTCGCAACCTCTTGAAACGGACAATTAGGCTTACCATTAGATACATCTCGCGGGGTCAGAAGAATCCCTAGTCCTCGTTCTACCCTGTTAGCCATCCTTTGGCCTTCCTTAGACCGTTTGATAGAATCAAGGGCGCGATTGACAGCATCTTGCTCTCCATGAGTTTCCTCGAAATCCGCTATCCTCTCTTGTATGCGCTGGGCGGCGCCAGTAAAGTCAATATAGCAGTTATTTTTTCGGTCAGGTGAGAATTGTTGTTCGTTCATCTTTTGATCATATCATAATTACACATAAAATGCAAATCCGCCCCAGATTACCTGGAGCGGATGATGTCTTGCATGCTCAAATAATTAGCCGCGAGCAAAGTGCGCAAAGGCGCGGTTGGCTTCGGCCATCTTGTGGGTGTCCTCCTTCTTCTTGAAGGCAGCACCAGCTTCGTTGTAGGCGTCAACGATTTCCAGTGCCAAACGCTGTGAATATGGCATACCGCTGCGAGCGCGAGCTGATTGCACCAGCCAGCTAAATGCGTAGTGCAACTGACGGTGTCCCTGAACTGGGAACGGAATCTGGTAGTTGGCACCACCGACGCGGCGGCTCTTCACCTCAAAGTTTGGGCTAACGTTTTTCAAGGCTTTCTCAAACACTGCCAATGGATCTTCTGAATCCAGTTTCTTGGCAGCAGTTTCCAGCGCGGCGTAAACAGCACGCTCAGCTGCCAACTTCTTACCGTCCAGCATTGATTTGTTGATCAAGCGCTGCACCAGCACACTTTGGTAGCGGCGGTCAGGCTTGAGTTCACGTTGTAGTTTCTTGGTAACTTTA
>CAUVPL010000006.1:0-10837 GCA_963553685.1 uncultured Candidatus Saccharibacteria bacterium | reverse complement strand
TTTGACAAAACCCATTGACATTTTATTCTATTAGTGATATATATATCAGCTTCTAGCTCAAAGTTTTCGATAAAGGGCGGAAGTCGCCCTTTAGCTTTGAGCAAGTCCTCTGAAAGGGGAGAGCATGAAAGGCATGGGAGGCGCTATCGCAACGATCACGTGGGGGATCATCCTCTCTTTTATAGTCTACATTGTAGTGAGCCTTTTGGCTCACTACGTAGGCTTCATCAGTCCACTGCCGCTATACGTGGCAGTGGTGATCGGGTTCTCTACGGCTATAATGTCTAGTTATAGCGAGAGCTAAGGCTAACAGCCCACCGAAAATAGCTCACCGAACTGGGCTCAAACTGGTTGAGATGCATCACTTGCATTTCCTGGGTTGAGATATATCCAGTTCTGGTTTGAGCTCGTTCGGTGGGCTATTTTCATTGCCTCCCACCAAAACCCCGTGCCCCTATTATGTATGTTTACACATTGCCCACGGCCACCAGTAAGCGCAGGGAATTCTAACGAATTAGTTTGCTATAGCCTCACACAAATTGTATAATCTAATATCATAAATACAGAGCGTACAAAGGAGTAGTCGTGAGCAATACATCAGAACTTTCAAAGAGTGGCAGCGAATCATTATGGCGAAAAGCGAGAGCAGTACTTGGTGTTGTGGCCACTACTGCACTATTTATGTCAGGATGCTGCGCGCCAAAAGAAAAGACGGGAGTAGCCAGTACAGCACAAGAGCAGGGAAGCCCTACGGCTGGTACAAAGACAGATTCAAGAGGTAACCCCGATCTTGATTGGAAGATTGTTGATAAAGGCTGTACTGGTGGTGGCGACTGCGAGGAAGGGGAATTGAGTGCTTACTCACATATAGCAAAAGCCTGCAATGGACCTACGCTGTTGTATCGATATTACAACGCTAATTCAAGAACAGGCAGTATCACCGCTATCCCTAACAGCCCCGAATGCGGTTACACTCCGCCAACACCAACTAGTCCTGCACCAAGCATTGAAGCGACACCCACCCCAACAAACAGCAATTAAGCCTTGTAGCGCTTATCCTCGCCAAATCCTCACGCCTCTGGTATAATAGGCGTACTTATGTCTAGTAAATTACCTACCGTCGCCATCATCGGCCAAGCTAACGTTGGCAAAAGTTCGCTATTCAATCGCTTGACACGTGCTCGCACCGCCATCGTCGCCCGCGAAGCCGGTACCACCCGCGACAACGTCGTCGGCAAAGTTTCATATCGCCGGCAAAATAGTGACACACATGCCGAATTCTGGCTCATCGACACCGCTGGTCTCAAACCCGCCGAAGACGAATTCGAAGCCACCATTCAAGACCAAATCGCCGACGCCTCCGCCGCGGCCGACGTCATCCTCGTCATGGTCGATTCCACCGTCTATCCATCAGACGCCGACCGCCAACTGGCCAAAAAAGCCCTCAAAAGCGGCAAGCCCATCCTGCTCATTGCAAACAAAGCAGACCTGAGAGGCTCGCTCCACATCGACGAATTCAAACGACTTGGCATCAAAACCATCATCAAAACCTCTGCCGAGCACAACATCGGAATCTCTGAGCTGCTCGACAACATCGCCGATCTCATTCCGCCAGCCACTCAAACAGAAGCTGACGATATCATCCGCGTCGCCTTGATCGGCCGGCCAAATGTCGGCAAAAGTAACTTGTTCAACACCTTGGCAGGCAAGCAGCAAGCCATCGTCGCCAACGTTGCCGGCACCACCCGCGACGTCAACCGCGTCCAAGTCCGCTACCACGGCCAGACCATCGAGCTACTCGACACCGCCGGCATCCGCCGCCAGGGCAAACAAGAAACCGGCATCGAAAAGTTCTCGGTCCTGCGCACCATGCAGGCTATCAACGAAGCCGACGTCTGTTTTCTGCTGATGGACGTCAATGAATTAAACGTTGGGTTGGATCAGCGCCTGGCGGGCATCATCGATGAAGCAGGCAAGGGGCTCGTGCTGGTGGTCAGCAAGTGGGACTCCGTCAAAGGCAAAGATGCCTATACCCACGACGAAATAGCGCCGCAAATTAGCTATAATTTCAAATTTACTCCATATGCGCCGTTAATATTCACTTCTTCCGTCACAGGGCAGAATGTCGCCAAATTGTTCGACCTAGCCCTCGACATCCACACTCGCCGTCGCCAAGAATGCAAAACCCGCGTCCTCAACGACCTCCTGCAAAAAGCCGTCGCCGCTCATCCGCCAGCTGGCCTGAAAAACTCGCATCCGAAACTCCGCTACATCGTCCAGACCGACATAACCCCACCGTGGTTCGTCATCTACGGCAGCAATCTCAAATTCGTCCACTGGAGCTACAAACGCTACCTCGAACGCACCCTGCGTGAAGCCTTCAACTTCGCCGGCACGCCCATTAAACTATCTTTCCGCGACGAAAAGCAGCTGAAAGCCAACCGCGAACGCGTCGCCCGCGGCCTGGCACCCGTCACCAAAGCTTACAAACAAGCCAAAAACGCCGAAAAGGGCTAGGCCTCACGCCTCGGCTTGAGCCTCTCTGGGTGGGTTATTTTCATGTCAATACACTATTTACAAATATGAGTTGTTGTGATATAATAAAACGCATATGGAAAACTTGACAAACTCTACGCGCCCTGAACAGGCCATTACAGAACCCGAACAAACGCCACCCACTGATATCATAGATCCTAAGGAAACTACTTTTAGGATCATCATTAAATCTTTCTTTAACAAAGAGACGACCGAAGAGTCAATGCGTATTGGCTCAGTCGACAACATCCAAGTACTACCGCAAGATGACAAAAACACGGCAAATGGGGAAACTATAGTAGTAGTGACTCTCCTTGCTGGAGACACTGGCAACCACCAACCGCTACTTGACCGTGCTGGTAAGGAATCGTCCATCTTTGATATGCCCAAAGCTACCGGCTGCACAAGAGCCAGTATGTCAATTACAGCAGAGCAAGGCGCAGGCTACCCTAACTTTAGTGAAGTTATTACTGGTGTTGAGATACCAGGGGTAATAAATGAAGACCCAGCAAGGCTAGAGGAACGAAAACAGGCCGCGGAGGAGTTTATGCGAGCAGTTGGACAGGTTGCGGCCTGCGGATTGCTTGGACCATTTTCCGAACTACGAGAAGGTTTTACTCTTACTGTGAAGCCTGCTGAGATAGATAAAACAAAAAAGGGTAAATCATACCAAACCATCACGGTCAATAGCCCAGACACCGCAGGAAAAAGCTAATCATCCACCATACATGAGGATTTGCGCGTGTAAAATATCGCGCGTAATTTCATCCGCTCGCTCGCCAATCAGCACAATTTTCACTGCCTCGTCCGAGTGCGCATGACGAATCTCAATCTGATACTGTGTCGCTTCAATATGCCGCCGCTCACCGCGGTCGTTCACAAAACAACCCTTCAGACGCCTGAGACCATATGCCGCAAACAGCTCTGGCCATAGCTTTTCAAACACCGCTTCACCGACAGTAATAGTCGACAAATCAACCACGCTATAGGTTGGGTTGTCCGGCACCGCCAACTCGCCATCATACTGGTCAAAAAACGCCAGCAGCCCCGACGGCGTGGTGATTTTGCTGAGGTCAAACCGACCGTGCGGCGCGCTGAGCACCTTGGTGTAGGGCAGAGCGCGGCGTTTGGCCTCGTATTCAGCTCGCTTGCCATCACTCAATAGATCTTCCTTGGTCACCAAAATCACATCTGCAGCTTGCAATTCAATTTCATGCGCTGGCTCAACACCGCGTAAAATCTCATGCGCATCGATCACATAAAAACTCTGCATCAATTCGTACTTGGCAAACATCTTGGCGCTGATCAATCGCTCCACCAAATTCATCGTCCGCGCCACCCCCGTCGCCTCAATGAACACCGGTGCAGGGGAATAGCGGCTAAAATCCATCAGCATCTTGGTCAGTGCATCCTCCGAGCCGCAACAAACACAGTCGCCAGCCAGGGTCGTCACCATGTCTGCCAACCCCTCCAGCCGGTAGCCATCGACATTTTCGTTGGCATATTCATTTTCAATCACTCGCGCACCCGTAAAGTCACTTTGTCGCAATAAGAATTCTAGCACACTGGTCTTACCAGCGCCCAGCAACCCATTCACCAAATATAGCGGCACCTTATCAACAATCGTCCGCGCTTCGTCAAACGCTGCATTGATACTAAATTCCAAATCATCATCACGCTTTGCCATATATCTATTATACGCCATCACGTCCGAGGTGATATACTGAAGATATGAAAATAATTCTGGCCCTCGGCAATCCTGGCGACAAGTACACCTACACCCGGCACAACGCTGGCTTTCTGGTGGTTGACCAGTTGGTGGCGGAGCAAGGTGCACAATTTAGCAATAAGCCTAAATTCTTTTCCGACATTGCCGAAATTAGCTACTCCGAGGTGCCAGGCAACGTCCTACTCGTCAAGCCAACTACCTACTACAACGAGGTCGGCACTGCGGCACGGGCGCTCATGGATTTTTATAAGCTGACACTTGATGATCTCCTGATTATTCATGACGATACGGCGCTTGATTTTGGTAAAATTCGCGTCCGCAAGGGTGGTGAAAGCGCTGGCAATAACGGTTTGAAATCGCTGCATCGACACGTTGGCAGTGAATTTTGGCACATTCGCATCGGCACTGATAACTTGCTACGTCGGCAAATCGGTGACGTTGATTTCGTCCTCAGCAAGTTCAACGCCGACGAACGAACAATTCTCCGCGACTGGACAATCCCTGAATCAATCAAACTAACCGAGACATTTCTCAACAGCACCATTGAGCCACTGAGCATTAAGCTCTAATTGCAACAACGTTGCAAAACGCTTATCGTTTTCGTTGCTTGATTTTTGCTGCTGTCTCTCGCAGCCTGATGGATTGCGCTTCCAGAACACTACTACCAACCGCCAAGCTCACAAACAACAGCCCCAAACCGCCCGTCGCCCATTCTGGCAGCTCCAGATGAAACAGCTTGGCGATCATCATCATACCAAGTGCTGTAATCGCCCAGTGTGCGCCATTTTCCAGATACTTATATTTGCTGAGTACGCCTGTACGCAACAGATACACCGTCAATGACCGCACCCAAATAGCCCCAGCCGCCAATCCAGCAACAATCAACAAAACACTACTAGTGATGGCAAATGCACCGATGACGCCGTCGAAACTAAAGCTAGCATCCAAAACCTCAAGGTACAGCAAGCTTGCAAATGCTGCCCAGCCGGTCTTGACTTTAATGGCCTTGGCGTCTTCCTCGTGAAAGAATGATCCAAATAATTCCAGCCCGATGTGCAGCATAATCCCCAAAATAGATGAAATCAAAATGATCGATTGATGTGCTGGCTCCACTGTAAAATACAAAATAGTCGCCACCGCCAGCATCAAACACACTTTGAAGTTCTCAAATCGCCCAGCCTTAGCCAGCCATGGCTCAACATGACTAACCCAGTGAATGCGCTTGTTGTAGTCAATGAAATAACTCAACCCAATCATGATCAAAAATGCACCACCAAACGCATCAATCATCGGCGATGCCTCATGCAGAATATGGCCGTACTCAGCTGGCTTATTAATAGCCAAGTCGACCACCTCAGTGAAACCATGACCACTCGCCACCATAACGATGAAAATTGGCAAAATAAACCGTACCACAAAGACCGCCACAAAGATGCCGACCGTCAAAAATACCTTTTGCCATGCCGGGCTCATGCCAGCCAGCACCTTACTGTTAATCACCGCGTTGTCAAAGCTAAACGTAACTTCCAACACTACCAAAATAGCAAATAGCCAGAGGCCGCCAAGACCCAAGTGCATGAACGTCAAACCGCCCAAAACCAATGTCAATAGTGTTGAAAACCAAAAAATTCGAAATGGATGATGTGAATGCCAGAGATGTTTCATATTGCTTTAGTATAGCATATCTATGAGCGCGATCTTACGCTTACCTCAAACCAGCGGGCAAAAGGTTATCCTCTACAATCCACATAGTCCTGCCATTTTTTGACAATTCCATCCTCCTGATAGTACTCATGTGCGCGCCAAGTGGACAAGAAAACTTCATCTCGTTCAATTTCGCCAAGGAGCGGAAAAATCTCACTAAGTAGCATTTTGTCGGGGTATCGTTCGTCGTCCGTCAGGGGACGTTGCCCGTTATTACACAAGTGTGCATTTAAAAATGTGAAGCGCTTGGTGCAAATATAGCCAGGCTTCGAGCAGTGCAAGCGAAAATCGTGTATGGTTTGAATCGGCTGCGCCTCATCCTGGTAGGCCTCGAACTTGTACATCACCCAAATTAGTGGCGTATCAAACGTCATGTCATCAGACAGTTGCTGCTGACTATGTCGTAATTCGTCCAGCTCTATCCGTATCTGTTCGACACCGCTATTCTTCAATTTCGCCAACGCCAAACGGCGCTCCGCAGCAGTAATCTTTACTGTCAAAGTCTTATATTCATCATACATATCAAGCAGCTTATCAACCGCCGCTCTCGCACTATTCGTACCTTCCATCATCCCAACTCCTTCATAATTACTGCGCGCGTAATCTCACGCGCCCGCTCGCCAATAACAACTAATTTTAATGACTCGTCAGAGGTACCGCGCGTGACCCGTATTTGCTGCGGCGTTGCTTCGATGTGAAATACCTCGTCACCATCAGCAACCGCGCCTTTCATGCGCCGCAAAGCATATTTATCTCGCAAACTAGTCCAGACCCTCTCAATCTTCTCAGCGCTAATAGCCAACTCAGCCACACCAACCACGCTATAATTTAAAGCATCCTCAACCGCGTTTTCCGCAGGCTCGTGCAGTAGCAAATAATCCAAAATACGCGACTCGCTAGCAAGCTGCGCCAAATCAAATTTCCCGTGATCCATATTCACAACGTTGGTTAACCCTTGTTGCAACAATGTTTCAATTAGCTGCTGGCGGTCATTTTCAGCCAATAAATCCAGCTTACTGATCAATACCATGTCCGCCGCCCGAGCTTCCGCTAGCAAAGCCTCCGCCGGGCCACCAGCCCTGGCTTCAGCCCCATCCACAACATACAACGACTGTTTCAAATCATACTGCTCAAATATATCACCAGCCAGCAATTTCTCGACCACCCGCAGCGTGTTAGCAACACCAGTTGACTCAATGATCACTGGTGCCTTTCCGCTTATTGCAAAATTGTGCAAAATGTTAACCAACTCTTCGCCACTACTACAGCAGATGCATTCGCCAGCAATTGTCGCCAGCTCATCAACGCGCTGCGCCAATGTGCAACTGTCGATACTTTCCGACGCAAACTCATTTTCAATCACTCGCGCGCCAGCAAACTCAGGCTGCTGCACCAAAAAATCGACCAGCGTCGTTTTGCCAGCACCCAGCGCTCCGTTCACCAGATATAATGCAATTGTATCGTTCATAATTAGCCTTTCTTGTACACATATACTGAGTTAATGATATCGTCGTCAGGATTATACTCGACTAGCAGCTGTACGCGCCGCAAACCATTTGGATCAAACGCTGGATATAACAATGTTTTCGCGCCATGGGCGCCGCGCAGAATGACCCGCCCGCCAGGCCGAAGCGCTGGCAAAATATTATCAATAATTTGCTGTTTGGTTTCAACCGAATCGCCCGCCAGCCCGGCCACATACACCACGTCGTAAGCACTATCCGGCAAAGCTACCGCCGCTCCATCCGCCACCAAGCACTCACCAACCGGCCAAGCAATCGCCCGTGCCAGCTCGTGCGACTGCGCCAAAGCGACTGGCGCCACGTCCACCAAATCAACCGCCGCGCCCGTCTGATGCCACAAACACCAAGCGGTCAAAGGCAGGGGACCGCTGCCAATCATCGCCGCGCGGCTACTGTCAGTCAAGGACAAACCCGACCCGGCCAGCAGACCGACTTCACGCCGCACCAGCTCGCGGTAATTGTCAATATACCAAAACATTTCCAGTTCTTGCCGAGGATGCGCTGAGCTGGAAATTCGCCGTGACCAATACATCTCCATTTCCGACTCAGACAGGGAACAACGGCGCTGCACTTCGCGGCACACCTCATCATTACACCACTTCGGTAACGCTGTCGCCTGCACAGCTGCCGTCACCAAGCCAGAAAAAGCCGCATTGACGTCTGGTGATGGCGCAAACTCATGCAAATTCATTACTGTTTTAATTGCTATATCCATGGTGCTTTATAATGCCAGACCCTCTCACTTATTGCAAATTTGTCGCAATAAGTGGTATAATTGCGACAGTATGACGATAGATGAACTGCTCAAACAGCACAACTTGCGCCTGACGAAACCGCGCCAGCAAGTATTTGACGTACTGCGACAATCAGCTGTTCCGCTAACCATCAGCGATATTGCAAAAAAGTGTAAAAACGTTGACCGAGCCAGCGTCTACCGCACACTTGTTACCTTTGACCAACTGCACATCGTTAGTGCCGTTGCCATTGGCTGGAAAAACTACTACGAACTCGCTGAGCCGTTCATTCCACATCATCACCATCTCTACTGCATCCGTTGCCAAAATGCTGAACCCATCCAGACGCCAGAATTGGAACAGCTTGTTGGTTATCTCAGCCGCAAGCACCAGTTTACCGTCGTCAAGCACCACTTTGAGCTGGAAGGGATTTGTAAAAATTGCCAGCAAGCTAAACAGCATAAAAAATAATTTCCCAACTAAAAAAGCGCCAGGTAAGGGTGGGCATCACCTGGCGCTTTGTTACCCTTCAACCCACCCGAGCTTCCATGTCATGGCAAAGCGTCTGCGGTCAAAACTCCAAAAGACCGGCGCCTGACGAATCGTCAATACAGTGCGTACTCACCATGAAACAGAGGTCGCCTTAATCAAAAGGGCAGTTAAAGGGGTTAGTATGCGCGTAACGTTTAACGCAAAAAGTGGAGGGTAAGATACTTAATGCCATTGCGCGCAACCTAACATATAGTTAGAATAGGGGGTATAAGGTGCATTTGGTTGAACTCGCTGATCAACCAATCGTGTATCATTATAGCAAAGATTTGACATAGTGTCAATACTTTTTGCAATAAAAGTCATGGAAATCAATACAGTACTACCAGAGGAGCATATTTTCACCAAGAGGTTGGTCAATATTGCCAAGCCGCCAAAAAGGTTATGTTTTATGGGAAAACTCCCAGATAGCCAGGCTCCTCGAGTCGCGATCGTCGGTACACGCAAACCAAGTAGCTATGGACGCGAGGTTACCGAACGGCTAGCCACAGACCTGGCACAAGCCGGAGTTATCATCATCAGTGGCCTGGCACTTGGTGTTGATAGCATCGCCCAGACCGCAGCCCTCAATGCTGGCGGCACAGTCATCGGTGTCGTCACCTCAGAACTGCCAGACATTGCGCCGCGTAGCAACCGAGGATTAGCAGAGAACATCATCAACCAGGGCGGTGCAGTCCTGTCAGAATGGATGCGCGGCGACGGCATGAAAATACGCAAATGGAGCTTTTTGCAAAGAAATCGTCTGGTCAGCGGTCTGGCAGATGCCATCATCATCACCGAAGCGGCTGAACGTAGCGGCACACTCAATACCGCCGCATACGCTCTGGAGCAAGGGCGCGACGTGTTTGTCGTTCCTGGCAACATCACCAGCCCATTATCCGCAGGATGCAACAACCTACTACTTCAGGGCGCCAATCCAGCCCTCTCAGCCAAAGACGTATTGGACGCCATTGCCCCAACTTGGAAATCAACCCAACCCACCCAATGCGCGTTGCCAATTGGCTCTACACCAGCTGAAATCGCCATTGCTCAACTCATCAAACATGGCATACGCAACGGCGATGAGCTACAAAAACAGTCGGGACTATCAGCAGCTGATTTTGCCACAGCGCTGACCATGCTGGAAATCAATGGCGTGATCAAGCCACTCGGGGCAAACAACTGGACACTACGATAGCGCCTATGCTTGAATATATTTCACCATAGTGTTATTATATTGTCAATGAATGCAGAACATCAACCACAGTCACACCTCACCGAAATCCCAGAAGAACAGCCTATCTCAGACGACGTATTAACAATACCAAACGTTATTACAGTACTAGGAGGAATACTTAGTCTATACGGCATCAAACATGCTGACTCTCCCAAGGGCATGGCAGCACTAGTCGCCGGTGAATTGTCAGACAAAGCTGATGGTTCACTGGCAAATGCCCTTAACCAACGGTCCAAACTGGGTATTAAGCTAGACCCCATCAGAGACAAGATTGTCGCGGCAGCAGCACTGCTAAAACTATCGCAAGAAGGTTCTGCATCAAAAGCCATGGTGGCGACAATCGCTGGTTTAGAATCAACAAAAGCCATTGCCACCGCTGTTGCCGAATATGCATATAACCAGCTCCCCGAGGAGAGCGAGCCCCTTCGCCCAACCCAAGCAGGACGCGTCAGTAGCGCACTCGTCGCGGCAACCACGACGCTACTCATCATCGGTAGTTCGGCAGAGTCTCTGGGCTATCAGAAAACCGCCAAAACACTGAAGGGACTAGGTAAACTGGGCTTTGCAGCCTATGTTCCGGCAGCAGCAGTGGCAGCTGGACAATACGTTAAGCGCGCCCGAGACCTGATGAACAGTAATCAGAAACAATAGCACTTTCAAATGGTCGTTATTTGATGGGCCGTCCAATATGATATAATATAAAGTTATGAAAAATCTCGTCATCGTCGAGTCACCAGCCAAAGCGAAAACCATTGAGAAATACTTGGGCAAGGATTTTCACGTCTTGTCAAGCGTGGGGCACATCCGCTCAATCGTCAAAAAAACTAAGGACGGCACGCCGCCAATT
>CAUVPL010000005.1:0-11825 GCA_963553685.1 uncultured Candidatus Saccharibacteria bacterium | reverse complement strand
TTTATATATAAATTGCGATGCGTTACAATAGGAATAACATGAGTGCATTTAATCTTGTCTCCAAATACCAGCCGACTGGCGATCAGCCGACGGCAATTGCTCAGTTGATGGCGGGGCTGGAGCAGGGCGAGCGCGAGCAGACGTTGCTAGGTGTGACGGGGTCAGGCAAGACATTTACCATGGCGAATATCATCGCCCGAGCCAATGTGCCGACACTGGTGCTGGCACATAACAAGACCTTGGCGGCGCAGCTGTTTTCTGAGTTTAAGGAGTTTTTTCCGGACAACGAAGTGCATTATTTCGTCAGCTATTTTGATTATTATCAGCCGGAGGCCTACATCGCCAGTAGCGACACCTACATTGAGAAAGACTCGAAAATTAATGATGAAATCGATCGGCTCAGGCATGCGGCGACCTCGGCACTGTTAACGCGGCGCGATGTCATCATCGTGGCTAGTGTATCCTGTATCTATGGCATTGGTTCGCCGGAAACGTACGCTGACATGGCGATTCAATTGACGGTCGGTGAGCGGCGGGTGCAGGATAAGTTTATTCGCCTGCTGACTGATATTCAGTATAAACGTAACGACGTTGATTTTGCGCGCGGCACTTTCCGGGTGCGCGGCGATGTGGTGGATATTTTCCCAGCTGGACAGGACACGGCAGTGCGAGTGGAATTTTTTGGCGATGAGGTTGAGAGACTCACGCGAATCGATCCGCTGACGGGTGAGATTTTGGATCAGCCAGCTAGCCTGACGATTTTTCCGTCCAGCCACTATTCGACGCCACGCGAACGAATTGAAAAGGCCATCGTTGGTATTGAGAAAGAATTTGACGAGCGACTCAAATGGTTTGAGTCACACGACAAATTACTGGAGGCGCAGCGCCTAGCTCAGCGCACCAAATATGACCTGGAGATGCTCAAGGAAACCGGCTTTGTTAAGGGAATTGAGAATTATTCGCGCTATCTGACTGACCGCGAGCCAGGCGAGCAGCCAGCGACGTTGATTGATTATTTTCCGGATGATTGGTTGCTGCTGGTCGATGAGTCGCACATGACCTTGCCCCAAGTCCGCGGTATGTATAACGGCGACCGGGCGCGCAAGGAAGTGTTGGTGGAACACGGGTTTCGTTTGCCCAGTGCGTTGGATAACCGCCCGCTCAGGTTTGATGAGTTTGATCAGCATATTCATCAGGCGATTTATGTTTCCGCTACGCCGGGCGACTATGAAATTGCTCACTCGCCAAAGCCGGCTGAACAGTTGATTCGACCGACGGGGCTGCTTGACCCGCCGATTGAGGTGCGGCCGACTGACGGGCAAGTTGATGATTTGATGGAGGAGATTCGCCAGACCATCGCCAACGGCCACCGCGTACTGGTGACGACTTTGACCAAGCGCATGGCTGAGGACTTAAGCGCTTATTTGACCGACAATGGCGTGAAAACGGCGTATCTACACAGTGAAATTGACACATTGGAACGTGGCGATATTCTCAAAGATCTGCGGCTGGGGACGTACGATGTACTGGTCGGTATCAATTTGCTGCGCGAGGGGCTGGATCTGCCGGAAGTTAGTCTGGTGGCGATTATGGATGCTGATAAAGAAGGTTTCCTCCGTAGTGAACAGGCACTGATCCAGACGATTGGCCGGGCGGCGCGGCACGTAGACGGGCGGGTGCTGATGTATGGCGACAATGTGACTGACAGTATGCGGCGAGCGATTGATGAGACAAATCGTCGGCGTGCTATTCAGCAGCAATATAACGAAGAGCATGGCATCACGCCGCAAACCATCCAGAAGAAGATTGACGATGGCCTGCGTTCCATCATTCCGCAAAAAGAATCGGACAAAAAGCCAAAACTTGATTTGAAGAATATTCCGAAAGACGAATATCCAACGCTGATCAAGGAGTTGACTGGCCAAATGGAACTGCATAGCGCCAATCTAGAATTTGAAAAAGCGGCGGAGCTGCGTGATTTAATTGCAGAAATTAAGCAAACAATGGTACACTAAAGATAACCATAATAAGGAGGAGAATTATATGGCAGAATTGAAAACAACAGAAACTCCAGTCGTTGAGCAGGTTGAGTACACAGCTCCGCGCGCTGCTTCGCAGGCAAAATGGCTCACGTTTGAATACGCATTAGCAATGGTTTCAGTAACATTTGCTGCAATCACCAGTATAGTACTTATACCAATGTTGTTCGGTATGTGGTCTGCAAAAGAGGCAATGTCGTTTGGTTTGATGTTGAGTGGCTCGATCACTGCAAACATTTTGGCCGTTGGTATTTTGGCAGTACTATTTTCAGTGTTGGCATTTGTCCTGTTTGGTCGCGTAACGCGCGCAATCGCCGCTGACCGTAGCGGTTACACTGGTCGATTGGCTTACAAACTGACAACCTATGGTAGCTTGTTCATGATCGTACTGGCGGCGTTGCCACTGGTCGCAAACCTCATCAGTGTATTAATTAGCTCGTTGCTGTTGATTGGCGTTTCAGATGCCGGTTCCGTATACACAGCACTGTACTTGGGTAATTTCTTGCCATCACTCATCTGTTTGGCAGTATTGGCGGTTGTGATATTCTTCATTGGTAAAATCATCAGCGGCTACAACAAATCACGCCCATTGACGATTACTTTGATCGCAATCACCAGCGTTGTCGCAGTCGCCTTGGCTATCACATTGGCAGTGCAGGCTCATGACAAGCCAAGCATCAAAAAATCAAACTTCAAATACAACTCAAGTTACTGGCTCGACTAACTAGTCTAACGTTAGACATCACTCGCTTCTGGGTACGGAGGCGAGTGTTTTTCTGTAATTAATTTTCAAGTGGTATAATGAGTTCATGAGTGCAATTTCTAATAGTGATGTCCAGCGCTTGGCGGATTTGAGCGGTTTGCAATTGGCAGATGGCGAAGTGGATGGCTTGCGACAGGACGTAGAGAAAATCGTAGAATATATCAATCAGCTGGGTGAGCTCGATACGTCTGGTGTGGAGCCAACCTATCAAGTGACGGGCCTGGAGAACGTCTGGCGTGAAGACGAGGTCAAGCCGGGAATCTCTCGGGATGAGCTGCTTGAGTTGGCGCCTGAAAAGCAGAACAATCAAGTGAAAGTGCCGCAGGTATTGTGATGAGCCAGATTAGTGATTTTACTGGAAAAAGTGCAGTTGAGAATGTCAAGGAGGCATTGCAGCGGGCGCGTGAAGTTCAGGAATATCATGCGCTACTCAGCTTGACGGAAGAGCGGGCGTTGGAGCGGGCCGAACTGGTGGATAAGGGTGAAATTTCTGGTAGGTTGGCTGGTGTGCCATTTGTGGTAAAGGATAATTTCTTGGCCTTTGGGGCACCGACAACTGCTGCTGCAAAAATGCTCGAGAACTTTAACGCATCACTGCAGGCTACAGCCGTTGAGAAGCTGGAGGCTGAAGGTGCAATTTGCATCGGTAAGGCCAACTTGGACGCCTTTGCTCACGGTGGTTCGACGGAAAATTCAGCCTTTGGTCCGACCAAAAACGCTGCGGACAAAACTCGAGTAGCCGGTGGTTCGTCGGGCGGTTCAGCGGTGGTGACGGCGCTTGATGTGGTGCCGTTTGCGTTGGGGACAGATACTGGTGGGTCGATTCGCCAGCCAGCCAGCTTCAATGGCGTGGTTGGTGTCAAGCCGACCTATGGCGCAGTCAGTCGCTACGGCGTGGTGGCCATGGCATCGAGTACGGACACTATTGGTTGTTTCGCGACGAACGCTGATGACGCCAATATGGTGATGGAAATCATGGCGGGTCGCGATGACAAGGATATGACAACGCTGCCGGACTTTTGGCAGAGCCAGCCAGAATTTACCAAGAAGAAGATTGGTTTGGTGAAGCAGTGTATGACTGATGACGTGGATGCGGCGGTTCGTCAGAAAACGCTTGACTATGCAGAAAAGTTAAAGCAGCTGGGCTATGACGTTGAAGAAGTGGACCTCAGTATGATGCAACATTCGCTGGCGATGTATTACATCATTGTGCCGGCAGAGATATCGTCAAACTTGGCGCGCTATGATGGCGTGCGCTATGGCCACCGAGCGGCTGAAGTGAAAACGCTGGCGGAGTTGTACGGTCGCAGCCGCAACGAAGGTTTTACGACGGAGAATAAGCGACGAATTATGATTGGTAGTTTTGTGTTGTCGAGCGGTTTCTTTGACGCTTACTATATGCAGGCGCAAAAAGCGCGCACCTTGCTCATCAACGAGTTTAAGCAGTTGTTCGCTGAGTACGACGCACTGTTGATGCCAGTTGCACCAACACCGGCGTTCAAACTTGGTGAAAATACCAATGATCCGATCAAAATGTACTTGGCGGATATCATGACGGTGCCGGCCAGCCTGGCTGGACTACCGGCAATTTCCGTGCCAGCTGGAAGTAACGATGAAGGCTTGCCAATTGGCGTGCAGTTGATTGGTAATTATCAGTCAGACAGTAACTTGCTGAAGTTGGCGTCAGAAGTGGAGGCTGCCTGATGGACGGATTGTTGATTGCGCTGGTGGTAGCGGCGCTGGTGATTGGTGCGTTGTTAATTATTTTTATCCAATTGACATCACGCGGACATCAAAAGCTTGACAGGGAAATGTACCGAAAAGTTTGGCGGGCAATTCAACATGGCGCCAAAGCGGGCGGCTCAGATGGCTTACAGATGGCGATTGTCAAAGCCGACAAACTGCTCGACAAAGCCATGCGCGACTGTGGCGTGGCGGGTACGACGATGGGCGACAGACTGAAAGCTCGCAAGGGTGATTGGACGGATGAAAATGGTTTATGGGCGGCACACAAATTGCGCAATCAAATTGCCCACGAAACCAACGTGAAACTAACCGCGCAGAGTTTTCGACGAGCCATGACAAGCTTTGAACAAGCACTAAAAGATTTGGGAGCGTTATGATGAGTGTATATGATGAATATGAAATGACCATTGGTATCGAATGTCACGTCCAGCTGGCGACTAAAACCAAGTTGTTTAGTCCGGCTGATAATGACGCGCGTAATGCTGAGCCTAATGAAAAAACGCATGAAATCGATTTTGGCTTGCCAGGCATGCTGCCGGTGCTCAACAAGCACGCTGTTGAGCTAGCCGTGCGTGCTGGCAAGGCGTTGAATGCGCCGATTGCTCGCGTTAGTCGGTTTGATCGCAAGCATTATTTCTACCCTGACCTGCCAAAGGGTTATCAGACCTCGCAGATGTATCAGCCGATTATTTTGGCTGGCTATGTCGACGCGCCGCTAGAAGACGGTTCGCTCAAGCGAGTGCGGATTCATCACGCACACATGGAGGAAGACGCTGGTAAGTTGACGCACCACGACGGGTACTCGTTGGTCGACCTCAACCGCGCCGGTACGCCGCTGATTGAAATCGTCTCTGAGCCGGATATTCATTCTGCCGAGGAAGCCAAAGCGTACGCTTCGGAGCTGCACAAATTGATGGTCTACGCAGGTGTGACGCACGGTGATTTGTATCACGGCAACATGCGGTTTGATGTCAATATTTCGGTGGCTAAAAAGGGCGCGACGGAGCTTGGTAAGCGCGCAGAAGTCAAAAACCTTAATTCGTTTCGCAGCGTCGAGCGTGCCGCTGAGTATGAATTTAAACGCCAAGTTGACTTGCTGGAGAGCGGTGAACAAGTGGTGCAGGAAACCCGCGGTTGGAGTGATGACAAGCAAATTACTACTTCACAGCGCTCAAAAGAAGACGCCCAGGATTATCGCTACATGCCTGATGCTGACATTCCGCCAGTGGTGCTGAGCGATGAGGAAATTGCTCGGATTCAGGCTGAAGTGCCGATGTTGCCGGGTGAATATCGTGAAAAATGGGGTGGACTAGATCTGGACAAGTCGGTGGTTAATTCGTTACTGTCGAACCAAGATTACGCCCGCATCATGTTGGAAGTTCAAGAAAAATCAGGCGACGCAGCTGCCAAGCGAGTAGCACATTGGTTTGCGAGTGCTTTGACCGCTGGCGATAATGACACCAACAATGACAGTACGTCAGTTGACGCTAGTGCGCCGCGCGTATCAGTTGATGATTTGGTGGAGCTGGCAGAGATGACTGAGAAAGCAGAGATTTCCAGTACCAATGCCAAGGAATTGTTTAATGAATTATTGGCGGGCGCTACGCATCCGCGCAGGCTTGCCGAAGAAAAGAACTTGCTACAGGTATCTGACGAGTCGGCCATCGCTGCCATCGTTGACGAAGTGTTGAACGACCCAGCCTCGGCAGCTTCCATAGCCGACATTCGCTCGGGCAAAGACAAGGCTATTGGCTACCTCGTTGGTCAGGTCATGAAGCGTTCTAAGGGCCAAGCCAACCCGAGCCTGGCGCAGAAGTTGATCCGCGAGAGGCTATAGCTGATGATCATCGTCACTGGCATCCCTGGGTCTGGCAAAACGACGTTAGCAAAGCGTCTGATGCAAGATGTGGGAGTGCGTGGCGTCGCGCAAGATGCTGTCAAAGAGTTTTTGGCTGACCATCTGGGCGGGACTTATACTGATCAGCAGAGTAGCGCCTTGGGTCGTGTGACTCGACGGGCGGTTTTGGAATTGGGTATTGAATTTGAGAAATTGGGTGAGCAGATTATCATTGAGTCGGCATTGCAAACGTCAGCTGCAGAAGAGATTTTGCGGCATAGCCCACATCGACCAATTCTGCAGATTTATGTGACGTGTGGATTAGCGGAAGTAAAGCGGCGATTTTATGCTCGCAGGCGGTCTGGTAACCGCCACTCAGTGCACACTGATGATTTGTATGATAAATTGACGGAACACGAAATTCGTGACAAATATCGTCCACTGGTTGCAGATAATATCACAACAGTGACCGTTGATTCGGAGAATTTGGATTATGCGGCACTGCGAGATATAGTGAAAGATTTTTTGATGAATAAGGCGATAGCAAAGGAGAACGAGATATGAGAAAACCGACAAAAGCAGTGATTGCAGCGGCAGGATTTGGTACTAGGTTTTTGCCACAAACCAAAGCGATGCCTAAGGAGATGATGCCACTGATTGACAAGCCAATCATCCAATATGTCGTAGAGGAGTTAGTGGCTGCTGGTATTCGCGACATCATCATTGTTGGAAGTGCCAATAAGCGTGCCATTGAGGATCACTTTGACGTGCCAAATGAAGATTTGTTAGCAAATCTGCGGGCTGGCGGCGACAAGAAGCGCCCATTGATTGACCTGGTTCACTCATTGTCGGAAATGGCTAACTTCGTGTATGTTCGCCAAAAAGGTCCATATGGCAATGCAACTCCTCTGGCGTGTGCTGCGCATTTGATTGGGCCCGACGAGCCGGTGATTTACACGTTTGCTGATGATTTTATCGATGCGACACCGAGCCGTTTTCAACAGATGATCGCTGCTGCAGAGAAATTGGATGGCGCAGTGTTATCCTGCAAAAAAATCATCGATGACGCAGAGTTTGATCGCTATGGTATCGCGGCTGGTCAACAACTCGATGACGGGACGATTGCCATCACAAACATCGTTGAGAAGCCGGGTAAAGCCAACGCGCCAAGTGATTTAGCGAGTGTTAGCAGTTATTTGCTGGCGGCTGATTTTTTCCCGTACTTGGAGCGCGCTCGCCAGGAGTTTAATGGTCACGGTGAGTTTGCCATTCAGCCGATTATGCAGCGCATGATTGATGAAGGCCACAGCTTTTACGGCGTGGAAATCACCAATGGTACCTACTACGACACTGGTGATAAACTTGAATATCTCAAAACTATCATTGACTTTGGGCTGCGAGATGAAAAGCTTGGCCCCGCACTGCGTCAACATCTGACAGATCGTTTGAAATAGGCTATAATAACACTATGAATGAAGTTGTTATCATTTTGTCAATTGTTTTGGCTACCTTGATGATCATCGTCATCACGTTGATTTGCCTGGTCATTAGCCTGAATCGACATATCCAAAAAACCATACGGCACTCACAAGCCATCCAGCAGAATTACGCTGAAGCATCATCAATGCTCTCTGTCGTTTCTTCTGCCTTGGCATTTGGAGCGCTGATGAAAAAGGTTACGCGAAAGGCAAAACGTGGTCAAAAATAACCATTCAGAAAAATCATTGACGAAAAAAGCTGCCGAAAAAGTCATTCGTGACAATGAAAATGGAGCTCGGCAGGCAATTTTAGAAGATTTGTTCTATGATTTTCACCGATCTCGTCGTCAAGTTTACGGCATGAACTTTTGGCGTGGCATCTTTTTTGGCTTTGGTTCAGTGCTGGGCGCCACGCTTTCGGTGACTATTTTAGTTTGGATATTGGGCCATCTAGTTGACGTGTTTCCACCGCTTGCTGATTTCTTCAATACACTGATCAATACCATGCAGAGTCGCCGCTAACGTGCTATACTAAAACTAATGACGACAGTGGGGAAGAATAACGGCGGTACGTCGGCGGTTTTGAAACCGTCTGATTATGTACACCTGCACAACCACACTCACCACTCACTGCTCGATGGATTAACCAAAATTCCTGACATGGTGGCGCGGGTGAAGGAGCTCGGTATGGAGGCCTGTGCCATTACTGACCACGGTACGATGTCGGGCGCGATTGAGTTTTATAAGGCGGCTAAGAGCGCTGGCATCAAGCCAATCATCGGCATCGAAACCTACGTAGCGGCCCGCACTCGTCACGACCGCGACCCGGCCAAGGACAAGGCGCGCTATCACCTGACACTGCTGGCCATGAATCACAAGGGGTATCAAAACCTAATGCAGCTCAGTACTATCGCTAACCTCGAAGGTGTCTATTACAAGCCGCGTATTGACCACGAGCTACTCGAACAATACAACGAAGGTATCATTTGTATGTCCGGCTGTATCGGTGGTGAGTTGGGCGAGAATTTGCGTAATGACGATTATGAAAAAGCCAAGGAAATCGCTGGCTGGTATAAGTCAGTCTTTGGCGATCGGTACTACATGGAGCTCCAAGACCATGGTCATCCCGAAGCGCGCAGTCACTGGCCAGAGCAGAAAAAGGTCAATGATTACATTGAGCGCATCAGCGAGGAACTGGACATTCCGTGTGTAGTGACCAGTGACGGTCATTACCTCAATCACGAAGATCAGGAGGCGCATGAGATTTTGCTGTGCGTTGGTACCGGTGCGTATTTGAGTGATGAAAAGCGGATGAGCTTGAAGGATTTTGAGCTCCATTTGACGACGCCAGAAGACATCATTTCGCGGTGGCAAAAAACCAATCCTCAGGCAATCGCCAACACCAAAGCCATCGCTGATCGGTGCGACGTAGAAATTAAACTTGGTGATATTCTCATCCCGAAATTCCCAACGCCAAACGGTGAGTCTGAAAAGGAATATCTAGATCATCTGGTGTATAGCGGTATGGCCGCGCGGTACGCTGGCATGAAGTTGGAAGATGCAAAGAAGCTGCCAAATGACCAACTGCGAGCCAAGTTATCAGAGGCGCAGCTAGAGCGACTAGATATGGAATTCGGCGTGCTCGACAACATGGGCTACAACGGCTATTTTTTGATCGTCCAGGATTTTATCAACTGGGGCAAATCTCAAGGAATTATTTTTGGGCCAGGACGTGGTTCGGCAGCTGGTTCAATCATCGCCTATGCTCTGAACATCACCGACCTTGACCCGCTGCATTACGATTTGCTGTTTGAGCGATTTCTCAACCCCGACCGTATCTCTATGCCCGACATCGACATCGACATTCAAGACACCCGCCGCGGTGAGGTGATTGAATATTGTGCCAAGAAATATGGTACGGAGCGAGTGGCTAACATTTGTACCTTTGGCACCATGGCGGCGCGCGCTTCAGTGCGTGACGTAGCGCGGGTATTGCAGGTGCCGTACGGCGAATCTGACCGGCTGGCCAAGCTCATCCCGCCACCCGTCCAAGGTCGCCACGTGCCTATCAAAAAATCACTCGAAGAAGATCCCGACCTCAAAAAAGAGTATGAAAGCAACCCGACCGCTAAAACCGTCTATGACTTTGCCTCGCAGCTGGAGGGGACTATTCGTTCGCATGGTGTGCATGCTGCCGGCGTGGTGATCGCGCCGGATGATTTGGTGAAATACGTGCCGCTGGAGATGGCACAAAAGGGCGTGGTGGCGACGCAGTATCCGATGGGTCCGGTCGAAGAGCTCGGGCTATTGAAGATGGACTTTTTGGGCCTGTCTAACTTGTCTATCATCAACAATGCCCTGCGCATTATTCGCAAAGTCTACAAAACGGACATTGATCTGTCGCATTTGCCGTTGGATGATGAAGAAACCTACAAATTATTCCAGCGTGGTGACACCACCGGTGTGTTCCAGCTGGAATCGGCTGGCATGAAGCGGTATCTGCGCGAACTTAAACCGAGCGTCTTTGAAGACATCATCGCCATGGTGGCGTTGTACCGCCCGGGACCGATGCAGTTTATCGACTCATTCATTAAGCGCAAACACGGCGAAGAAGAGATTACCTACTTGCATCCCGGTATGGAAAACTCGCTGAAAAACACCTATGGTATTTTGGTCTATCAAGAGCAATTTATGCAGATTTCCAAAGAGTGGTGCGGCTTTACCGGCGGCCAAGCCGACACCTTGCGTAAAGCGGTGGGTAAAAAGAAAATTGACCTGATGAAAAAGGTTAAACCGGAGTTTGTCGAGGGCGCGGTCAAGGTCGGTGGCGCGACCAAGGAAATTGCTGAGCAATTCTGGGACGCACTGGAAGAATTTGCTAACTACTGTTTCAATAAGTCACACGCGGCATGTTACGGCTTAATCGCCTACTGGACGGCCTATCTCAAGGCGCACTATCCTGACGCGTTCATGGCGGCGCTGATGACCAGTGATCAGGACGACACCGAGCGCCTGGCTATCGAGATGACCGAGTGTAAGCACATGGGCATCGAAGTGCTCAACCCGGACGTCAATGAGTCATTTGTCGAGTTCGCGGTGGTGCCTGGTGAAAAGAAAATTCGTTTTGGTATGGCGGCGGTCAAGGGCGTTGGTGTCGGCGCAGTCGAGGAATTGTTGCGTGCCCGTGAAGACGGTAAATTCACCAGCATCGAAGATTTTGCCAAACGCGTGTCCACCAGCAAGTTTAACCGTAAGGCTTGGGAGTCGCTGATCAAGTGTGGCGCGTTTGACAGTTTTGGTGATCGCCACGACTTATTATTCAACCTGGACACCATCACTGCCTTTGCTCAAAAAGTCCAAAAAGAAGCGGCTAGCGGGCAGACTGATTTGTTTGGCATGTTGGGCGATGATGCAGCTGTGGCTCAGCCAACCATGCAATTGATGCCGTCGCCAAACAAAAACGAAAAGGAATATTTGACGTGGGAACGCGAACTAATGGGCCTGTATATTTCGGCACATCCTTTGGACGCTTACGCTACGTACTTGCTTGAGCAAACACAACCATTAACTCAGCTAGTGCCAGAATATGACGGGCGAGTGATGACGATCGGCGGTATTATCACGACGGTTCGCACCATCATCACCAAATCTGGTAGCAAAATGGCCTTTGTGGGGCTGGAAGACAAGTTTGGCGAAGGTGAGGTAATCGTCTTTCCGAACTTGTATGAGCAAGTTGGCGCCAAGCTCGTCCAAGACGCGGTGGTGCGGGTGACCGGCAAGAACTCGGCCCGCGATCGTGATGGTAATTTGGGCTCAGAAAGCAAAATGATTGCTGATGAAATTGAGATCATCACCGACAGTGATATTACCAGCTATGAATCAACGGGTCGTAAAATGGATGCACCAAAAGTAAGCGCCCAGTATAAAAAAGAAAAGCGGGCAAACTTCCGCGCTCAAAAAAC
>CAUVPL010000004.1:0-12881 GCA_963553685.1 uncultured Candidatus Saccharibacteria bacterium | reverse complement strand
AGCCGTAAAATCTGATATACTAAAGGGCAATGAGATTTAGCAAAACCAGCATTTGGGTAATCGCAGCACTGAGCCTACTGAGCCTAGGCTCAGTGCTCGTACTACACCTAGCTGGTTTTCGCTTTTTTACCATCGCCACGCCAAGCATGGGCGAAACCGCACCAGTCGGGACGCTAATCGTTACGCAGCCGCAGCAATCCTACAACAAAGATGACATCATCACGTTCTATCGCAGTGGGAGTGTGTACACGCATCGTCTGGCTAAGGTTAACGACGACCACAGCTACACCACCAAAGGTGACCTCAACGCCGTAGAAGATTCTTTGTCGGTGGCTAACCGAGACGTGATCGGCAAGGCAGTGGTGATTGCGCCGGTGTGGGGATGGGTCTGGCGGGCAGCACCAATTTTACTGATTGGCTGGATCATCGTCTATTTGCTTTCGTGTATCAAGCGACTGCGTGAGCGCTGGCGGTGGCCAGTTCGCATCATTGGCGGGACATTGGTGGTTATCTTGGCTACATTGATCCTTAATCCGTGGCTCCGCGCCGACATGCTCAGCATCGCTACGCACCAGAAAAATGACGTGCGATTACACATTGTCAATACGGGTATTTTTCCTATTCGTGATGACGATGGTAACCGTGTTCACACTGGTCAAACTGCCGTCGTTCGCGCCACCGAAACTGACGTGCAAGGGCACTATATTTACGTACCACGACCATCGCTCGGGCCGACGGGTGTGATGTTTGCGCTATTGTGGTGTCTACTGCCGCTGTTCATAGCACTGCTGGTAAAATTGCCGCCACCAGAAGAAGAAATTACCGGCCTACAACTCGTCCATGAGCGACATCGTAACATGGCGTTACTTGCCATTATTATTCTATTTGAAGTGGTACTATTGACCGTACAATTATCTTCCCTGGCAGGATTTACCGCGACCATACAAAATAGCACCAACCACGTTCAAGCTCGCGCCTACTTTAAGTGCTCTGAGGCCACCTGGAGCCGTTCACAGATCCGTCCAAATCCTCAGCCGTATTTTGCTTGGGCGCTCAATAGCGACTATGCCGCCAGCCCTGTTGTGAGCGATCTCTCCGGCAATGGCAACAACGGCAAACCTTCGCCAAGCGATGGATCACCCAGCCGTGCCAGCGTATCAAATGCTGGTTGTGTGCGTGACGACCGCCGCATTTCAGTATTCAACGGAGTGAATGCCTGCCTCACTCACGGAACATCGGCAGACCAGAAGGTCAATCCTGCACCGAACACCTTTAGCCTGGAGGTGTGGTTTAGCACTACCAAGAAAAGCAATGGACGCCTGATGGGTTTTAGCTCGCTGTATGAAGGTGATTACAACAGCGGCGGACAAAGTGATCGCCATATTTACATTGATAAAGACGGGCGGGTTGTATTTGGTGCGTATAGTGGTGGCATCAAGCTTGTCACGTCACAAGCTGGCGTAAACTATGCTGACGGCCGCTGGCATCACGTCGTTGCCACTATGTCTCCAAATGGCGCAGCACTGTACCTTGATGGTAACCAAGTAGACACCAATCCATCCATGACTGCCGGCGAAAATGTACCGAATGGTGGCTATTGGAAAGTTGGCTGCGGCAAATTGACGTATTGGAAGAACGCTGACGGCAGCGAATATCAAGGACCTAAATATTTTACCGGTAGCATGCAGTACAGCTCGGTCTACACAACCGCTCTCACTGAACAGCAGGCTCGCGACCACTACTTGGCAGGTGCGTCATAATAGTGTATAATATGTAGGTACGGGAAATTAGCTCAGTTGGCTAGAGCGCACGATTCACATTCGTGAGGTCACAGGTTCGAGCCCTGTATTTCCCACCATTTTACCCATTATGCCTGAAGTAATTGACGAAAAGATTATGTCCTCTTCCCTGACAGTCGAAAGAGGCAGGTTCCGTAAAAGACCTGTTCCAGTGGAGTTTGAGGTGCGCCATAGAGAGGCTGCCGAGCCCACGCTTCCTGAGCAATCTCCCGTAATCCTTGGCATCATCGGACAAGTAGCTATTAGTCCTGGCTCCGTGCGCTATACCATGGACGTACGAAAAGAAGGGCTTCATAAAGATCTACGTTTGGCACAAAACAGCGTTGAGCGAATCGTCGGGAGTAAAAAATCCGTCACTGGAAGCAAAGAGAAGACAATTGTTGACATCATAACCAGAGGGGTGAGCGCCCAGTCGATTGACTCGGTTGTTCGTGCATGGTACGACAAAGATCATCTTAATACGCGCAGTGTAGAAGCGCAAATTGTCCCAGAAGTCTTAGCTATCGGCTGCTATGTACTGCGGGGTGTTATGCGTACGGTACGAATAACTGGACAATTACCAAATGAAGTGCCGCTCACTAATGACGATATTCTTTCGTTAGAAGCAGCAAAACGCCCTGCTATCTACGTGGAGGGGGCACCTGCCTATAGCTTCAATAAGATCGTCGAACAGGCCTACCTCTAGACTGACTATATACCATGCATGAGCATTGACTTTTTCTACTCATTGTAGTATTATATATCGAGTGTTTAGGAAAGTTACGGTAAATGTGGGCGTATTTGATGTGCCTCCTCACGAATCATCTACAGTACCCATTGGCTTGGCGATTCCTGGTGCTCGTGAACCGGGCGGCATAGATTTAGTTCTCAGTTCGGATGGAATGCACGAAGATTTGTACGCTGCATATTTACGCTATCTGACGCCAGAACAGCGATTAGCGATGCCCGACGAAAAGCAGCATCACAGCGCTGAGTTGGGACTTGGTGTGTTTGATGAGAACATTGACAGGCTACCGAGCATTATTCCCTTCAAGCAAACCACCGAAAAAACCATGGCAGTTGCTGAACCAGCACGACGATTGGCGCTGTGCGCCTTGCATGTCGTCTTGTATGAGCGGTATGATCTGGACTCGTTCAGAAACACCATGGGCACCGTGCAGCTATCCAGGCGCGCCATCGCCCGAGCGGCCAAAGAAATAGCACTATAATCTAACCATTCAAGGAATACATGCAAGAAACATTATCATTTACGTCAACCATTTTAAAACCAGAAAAAGTTAAGCACGGAAATCCTCGCCCGGCTGGACTTGCGATATTTTCTCAAACATCAAAGGAAACGACAGCTCACCTGGTGGTCACTCCAAACGGCAGCCACCAGTCGAGCTATAAAAAATTCTTAAAATCACATCCAGCTTTAAAGACAGAGAGAAAATCATGGAATCCTGGCAAAAAACCATGGATATCAAACGAACCGTTTCTTGCCGTAGGACTTGCGTATCTACCATTCCATCCTATTCCCGCTGTTTATGGAGCAGACCTGACAGAGTCTGGTAGACCGCCGCGTGGACTGCATGTGAGCAAGACACAGTTGGACTTGGCTGCATGTGGCCTCTTTGTGGTAATGAACGGCATGACAGAGGAAATGAACGGACCGGAGCTGCCAAAAATTAAGCTGCAAGAAAGACCAGACGGTATCACGCGTGCTGTTACATTTACTCCTGAACAATTAGACGAAGCACAGACATACGTGTTATAATAACCCTAAAGGAAGGTCTGCTACTAACATCAGACCATATTTTTATGAAGGACGCTAGCAAGATTCGAAATATTGCCATTATTGCCCACGTCGATCACGGCAAGACGACCATGGTTGATGGGCTGCTCAAACAGTCGCGCACATTTCGCGACAACCAGGCCGAGATGAGCCAAGAATTGATCATGGATTCGGGTGATCAAGAGCATGAACGCGGTATCACCATCACCGCCAAACAGACCTCGATTTTTTACGGTGATTATAAAATCAATATCATCGATACGCCGGGGCACGCTGATTTTTCGGGCGAGGTCGAGCGAACACTGCAGATGGCGGACGGCGTCCTGCTGATCGTCGATGCACAGGAAGGGCCGATGCCGCAGACTAAGTTTGTGCTGAGTAAGGCGCTGGAGCTGGGCTTGAAGCCAGTGGTGGTGATTAATAAAATTGACAAACCTGCCCGGCGAATCGCTGAGGTTGAAGATGAGCTGAGCGATCTATTTTTGGAATTAGCAACCGATGATAGTCAACTGCATTATCCAATTTACTATGCTATCGGGCGCGATGGCAAGGCGTGGCGGGAGATCCCTGCTGACCCGAGTGAAGACGCCGATCTCACACCAATTTTTGAGGCGATTATCAATGACATCCCGGCGCCGAGTGTCACGGCTGATGGCGGTTTCCAGATGTTGGTGACCAGCCTGCAGTACGATACCTTTCAAGGTAAATATGCCGTCGGGCGGATCGCTCGCGGATCGGTCAAGCGTGGCCTGCAGGTTAGTTTGATGAAACAGGGAGAAGTGTCGGGTTCAGCGCGAATTGAGAAAGTTTTTGGCTACCGCGGGCTGAACCGCGAAGAGCTTGACGAGGCGTTTGCCGGCGACATTGTGGCGTTGGTTGGCGTGAGTGAAGCGCACATTGGCGATACGATCGCTGACAAAGAACAACCAGAAGCTCTGCCAGCGATTGCTATCGAAGCGCCGACATTGAGCATGTATCTTGGCCCAAATACCAGCCCGATGAAAGGACGCGAGGGCGAGTTTACCACTTCACGGCAAATTGGCGACCGATTGCGGCGAGAACTAGAAACCAACGTGGCGCTGCGCGTTGAAGAAAACGGTATCGGCTTTACGGTGTCTGGCCGCGGTGAGCTGCACCTGAGCGTCTTGATCGAGACCATGCGGCGCGAAGGCTTTGAGTTTGAAGTCGGCCGCCCGCAAGTGGTCACCATCACCGAGGACGGCGTCGAAAAAGAGCCAATTGAAGAATTACAGATCGAAATCGGGAGCGAATTCATCGGCGCGATCAGCCAGGAACTCGGCGCCCGCCATGCTGAAATGAAATCGCAAGAAACCACCGCTAGCGGCGCTACCCGCATCACCTACGTGCTGCCAACGAGGGCTTTGATCGGCCTGCGAAACGTGCTGTTGACCGCCACCAAAGGCACCGTGATTATGAATTCCCTGCCGTACGGCTATCAACCGCTGGGCGGCAAATTGCCAAAGACCCGCGGCGGCGTACTCATCGCCTTTGAAGCTGGCACGACCACACCGTATGCGCTGCAGGCAGCCGAGGCACGCGGCGAACTCTTGGTCGGGCCGGGCACGGAAGTATACGCCGGGATGATCGTCGGTATTTATAATCGCCAAGAAGACATTGAAATTAACGTCTGTAAGGCTAAGCACCTGACCAACATGCGTTCCAAATCGTCCGACGGCACGGTACAGCTGACACCATTTACGCAGTTTAGCCTGGAGCAATGCATCGACTTCATCGAGGATGACGAACTGCTGGAAGTGACACCAAAGTCCCTACGTCTACGCAAACGCTACCTTGACGCCAATGAGCGAAAGCGCGCTGCTAAGAGATAACCCCGCTCCTTACCTATGAAAATCGCCCCAAGCTGAGGGCGATTTTCGTGGATGGAGCAAACCAAAATTAGTCAACCAAGGTTTCTTTGACGCGCTTTGAAACCATGAAATATAGCGAAAATAAGCCGGCGATGATGAAGTAGATGAATATTCCACTAACAGCACTGACAATTTTTTCTGCATTGTAATCACTGGCCGTTGAGGTAGTGATGATTTGCAGCAATGTGAGGTAGCCAGCAGACGTCATGTATGTGGCGATAGCTAGGTAGCGGCTAACTTTTTTCTGTAAGCTTATAAGGACGACGGTAGTGATGGATAGGATAGCGATGATTGGCGCAAAGATGACTGACGTGGCGCCCTCAGGGCTGCTCAATTTTAGCAAAGAGCCAAAGAATACCAACGTGTACAGTATACCACCAAAACCTAACATCAGTGTCAAAAATGCCAACCAGCCTTTGACACCCTTCAGGGAGTTTGCCATCACAACATACTGCACGGGAGCAGCTGACGGCTGTGCAAAATATTGTTGATTGGTGTTTTCTTGCGTGGTTTGCTCAGAAACATGAGCTTCTGTAACTTTGGGAGTTTCTGTTGTTTTTTCCTGTGATGCTGTTGCCATAGTGATTTACATTCTCCTTATGAAAATATCTGCTCTAGATTATACCATCGCAACCAGTTATAGTAAAAGTATGATAAAGAAAAATGTTGACCAATTTAAACGCTCTTTGGTGCGCACCAGCCAGCGCATCACACCCATCAATCGTAAAGATCCTGACGAATTATTTGGGCATCTATTTCACGAAGTCCAAGCGCAGCAAATTTACCAAGACGGCAAGGCATTTGTCGATGTGGTGCCAAAAAAGCGCTGGCGACGCATCCAGCGAGAATACCTGGAAGCCTCAAAAAAACCCGATTTTAATCTGCAAGAATTTGTCAATCAACATTTTTATGATTTTAATCCGTCGCACGCAGGTCACGTGCCTCAGCCAGCCGAATCAGCGCGCCAGCATGTCACGCAGCTATGGCCTCAACTGAGGCGCCAAGCTCACAAAGCGTCGGGCTCGCTCATTCCCCTGCCGTACGACTACATTGTGCCCGGCGGACGTTTTTCGGAGCAGTTTTACTGGGATACGTACTTCATCATGTTGGGTCTAGCGGTTGATAATCAATGGGGATTGATCAACGGCATGATGAAAAATTATTCCTATATGATCCAGCGGTTTGGTTATATCCCGACCGCCAACCGAACATACTTTCTGAGCCGCAGCCAGCCGCCGTTTTTCTCTGCCATGGTTAAGCTGTTGGCGACGCGTCCACGGAAAGTCGGTGGCTCAAGCTTAGTGTTGCTGGAATATTTCCCGCTACTGTTGACAGAGTACAAGTTCTGGATGAAGGGACACAAGCAGCTTGACAGTGCTGATCAAATCGCCACTGGACGAGTGGTGAAAATGCCAAATGGCACTGTCTTAAACCGCTACTTTGATAATAAAAATACTCCGCGCCCAGAAAGCCGCCGCGAAGATATTGAAACTGCCCAGAGAAGCCCAAATGCCAACAAAGCAAAGATCTACTTAGATCTGCGGGCTGGCGCAGAAAGTGGCTGGGATTTTAGTTCGCGCTGGTTTGGTGAGGCGTGCTGTATTGAAACCATTCAGACGACCGACATTGTGCCAGTAGACCTCAACTGCTTGCTGTATGACCTGGAAATGACCATCGCTCAATGTTACGGTATCTTGAAGCAAAAAGCTCTACGCAAAAAGTTCATTCAGGCTGCCGAAAAGCGTGCGGAAGCCATCAGGACGTACTGCTGGAACGAAGCGACCGGCTTTTTCTATGATTATAATTTCCGCACTGGTCGACAGATGCCACACGCGACACTGGCTGGCGTATTCCCGCTCTACAATGGCATCGCCACTAAGAAACAAGCCGAGCAGGTGGCTGAAATGTTACAGCGCGAGTTTTTGCGCGATGGCGGGTTGCGGATGACGCTGGTTGACAATGGACAGCAATGGGACGCGCCAAATGGCTGGGCGCCACTGCAATGGGTGGCGGTTTGTGGCTTGAAGCGGTACGGACTTGATGAGTTAGCGGAAGAAATCAGGACACGCTGGTTGGCTTCGACCGAGCGCGTCTTTGCCGACAAGGGCAAGATGATCGAGAAGTATGACGTTGACAGCGAATCACGTATCGGCGGCGGCGGTGAATATCCGTTACAAGATGGCTTTGGCTGGACCAATGGCGTGTACGCGGCGCTGTATGATCGGTTTGATGAGCGCTGCCCAAAGTAGGCTAATTCTTGGCCGGACGCGGAATGTCCTCTGGCAGAAATCCCTTTTCGTGCTGAAAACCAGCCTGCCATTTGTAATCTTTATTGTAGCCCAGATCCTTCATTAGCTTGGTCGAGGCGTTACGAAGGTGGAGTGGCACCGGCGAATTCGGATAGTTATGCGCCAGAGTGAAAGCCTCATTCATCAAATCAGTAGTCTCGCGTGACTTTTGGCTGCGCGCCAGAGCGATGGCGCAGTGGAATAAATTATATTTGGCTTCAGGCAACCCAACGCGCTCCACCGCCTCAAAGGTGGCGACCGCCAAGCTCAGCGCGCCGTTGCCCGCCAACCCAATGTCTTCTGAGGCGAAAATCACCATCCGCCGCGCGATAAATTTCGGGTCTTCACCCGCCTCAATCATCCGCGCCAAATAGTACGCCGCAGCCACCTGGTCGCTACCACGCAGCGACTTGATGAACGCCGAGATGACGTCATAATGCGCATCACCCTTTTTGTCATAGCCTGGCAAACGCCGCTGAGCCGCTGCCTTGACCACCTCGGGCGTAACCTTCTCGCCAAAACTCAGCGCCAATTCCAAATTACCCAAGGCCACCCGTGCGTCGCCGTCCGCCAGTTCCGCCAGATAGTCCAAAGCTTTGGGTGACACCCGCTTGGTTTGTTTCAAATCTTTCAGCGCCCGCTTCAGCACTAGTATAATTTCATCTTTGGTCAGTTGCTGAAGCACCAGTACCCGCGTCCGGCTGAGTAGCGGCGTGATCACCTCAAAGCTCGGGTTCTCAGTGGTCGCACCAATCAAAGTAATCAGCCCGCTCTCAACGTGCGGCAAGAACGCATCCTGCTGTGCCTTATTAAAGCGATGGATTTCATCAACAAATAGAATCGTCCTGAGACCCAAATTCCAATTTTGCCTGGCGTGTTCGATCACCTTTTCGACGTCTTTTTTGCCACTAGTCACCGCCGACAGCTCAACAAACTCCGCATTAACTTCGCGGGCAATAATCCGCGCTAAAGTAGTCTTGCCCGTGCCTGGCGGCCCCCATAAAATCAAACTGACCGGCTCAGCGCGCCTCACGATTTGGCGGAGCAGCTCACCCTCGCCCAGCAAATGGCTTTGTCCGATCACCTCATCCAATTTCTGCGGCCGCATCTGTTCGGCCAGGGGTCGTCGATTCATATATTTATTATACCGCATTCGCGTCCTCCCGCCCTATATAGTAAAATGGTAATGGTATCAGTTAAACGAGGAGGGTAAGTGAAACATATCACGATCAAACATCGTCTGAGTGCTTTTACAGCAAGTTTAGTATTTGCACTCGTTGCGGTCGCGGCAATCGCGTGGCCAATTGCAACGTCATCAAACGCCAAAGCCGCCAGCCCAGCGCTCAACGCAACTGCGTATGAAGTGTCCAGGCCTGGCAAGCCACACAGCTTTGTCACAACATCCCAAACAGAAATCCAACAAGCAGCCAAAAATGGCTTCACGACAGTGCGCCCTATTTTTATGGTGTCAACAACTGCAGGTAGCGGTTTGGTGCCAGTGTATCGCGCTGACGCAACACTACAAGACGGCAACTACACAAGTCTTTTGACGGTCAATAAAAATGAGGCTGACAATGCTTGTAAAAAGTACGGATTCACCTGCAAAGGAATCGCCTTTTACGCTCAAGCTGAGCTGAAAGATGGCGCAGAGATGGTTTACCGCATGCGGTACAAGCATTTTAATTTCCGCCAAGTCACTGCCAAAGATCGACAAGAGCTTCAGAAAGCTGGCTACATCCAAGAAAGCCGAGAGTGGTTCTACGTCAAGCCAGTACAACACAACAATGGTAATAACAACGTTGATCCAGTAAAAGATGGTAAATTCTCCATCGCGGTCTACCCTGACACGCAGCAGGAAGTTTTCCAATGGTCTGGCAATCAATTCGCTGCCCGCACCAACTGGACCGTGAAAAATAAGGAAAAATACGACATCCGCTTCTTGGCTCACACTGGTGACATGGTCACTTCTGGTGGACATGAAGGCATTGATAAACCAGATCAATACATCGTCGCGTCCAACGCATTCAAGACTATTGACCAAGCAAACATTCCTTACTTGACCACCATCGGTAATCACGACACAAAGGCTGTTTGTGGTGGCGGTGGCGCTTGCGACTGGCGACACACCAACGAGTGGGCACGAGACACTACGGTATTCAACCGATACTTCTCTGCTGCTCGCCAAAAGCTGTCAGCTAACCAAATGTTTGAAAATGGCAAAGTTGATAACGCTTACAAAACTTTCACCGCCGAAGGTAAACAGTGGCTTGTCCTGACACTTGAGCTCTGGCCGCGCGCTGAGGCGGTCAATTGGGCTAAGAACGTTGTGGCATCACATCCAAAACACAACGTCATCGTCCTGAGCCACTCGCTGCTGAACGCTGATGGCTCAATCGGCACTAATGCCGACTATGGCACCGGCAAACAAAGCCCCCGTTATGTCTACGACAACTTGATCTTGGCATATCCAAACATCCGCATGGCTTTCTCAGGACATGTTGGACAAGCGGCCAGTCGCGTTGACACGGGTAAGCATGGCAACAAGGTTGCATCATTCTTGGGCGCATTCCACTCAAATGATTACAACCCAACCAGGATTTTGACGGTCGACACCGTCAACAACACGGTGACATCCGACATTCAGGCCGCTTCGATCCGCGACGCTTACAAAGCAAAATATCCAAACGCAACATTGCCAAACTACGACCAATACGACGTATCGTACTCAGGCATGAACTTCGTTAATCCATAACAAACAAAGCAACCAAACGTTAGCCCCGTCATCAGGCGGGGCTATGTTATATCGATCAATACGCCGCCATAGCCAGGCAGTTGCAATACGTCACCGTCTACACGAATGTCTGGGTTGGTACCAATGATGACACGGCCAGGCTCTGGCAGCCACACCGTTTGTGCCGAGTCCGCAAAGTTGATATATATCTGCACTTGTTGACCATCAAACTGGCGGCGAAATCCTAAGACAAAGCCATTGCCAGTGTCTAGCTTCTCCATGGTACCGTGGCGTAAAATTGGCAGTTCATGTCGCAGCTCCAATAATTTCCGACATAACCACAACAGTGAGCTTGGATCTTTCGTTTCTTTGGCGACATTGACTTGCTTGCGGTTAGGATGCACCGGCAACCACGGCAGCACATTGGCAAACCCGGCATAGCGCGAGCTATTCCATTGCATGGGCGTACGCGCGCGGTTGCGGTCATCCTGCAGCGAATGGTGAAAGCCGTCTTGCGCATCATGTTGCGTCAAATCAACGTCTTCCATGCCAATTTCATCACCATAGTACATCACACTGACGCCTGGACACAGCAGATTGAGAAACTGCAGCGCACGGGACCGCGGCAAACCCAGGCGGGACGTCACACGCGGCTGGTCGTGATTGCCCAGGCAAAAGAATGGCATATTCTCCCCTGCCGCTTCCAAATAGTTCACGATATTCCAGCCGGTATGCTCACCATGCCAATCGTTCTGCCGATGTTCCATGAAAAAGGCCGTGGCTTTCGGATGAACATGGATGACGTCATGATATTGTTGCCAGATGTCGCCAAGACGCTCATCTGGATAGAACTCAAACACCATCTGCTTGTTGTCATACTCATCGCAAACGCTTGCTAGCTCGTGCAAATACTCCTGAAAATGTGGCCCGTGTTTGCAATGGTCGTGAATATAGGCGCCGTAGCTATCAGCATCGCCATAGAAATGAGGATTTGGCGAATCATCACGCAGCTCTGGATCTTTAGAAATCCCCCAGATGGCGTCCACGCGCATGCCGTCAACGCCCATGTCAAACCAAAATCGCACCACATCTTTGATGGCCAGGCGCACCTCAGGATTGTCCCAGTTGAGATCTGGCTGGGTTGGTAAAAATGAGTGCAAATAGTACTGACCAGAATCAGCATTAAACGTCCACGATTTGCCGCCCGCCAAGCTGACCCAATTGTTTGGTTCATGCCCGTCGTTGCCGTCTCGCCATACATACCAATCTCGCTTAGGATTGTCCCGTCCAGACCGCGACTCAACAAACCACGGATGTTGGTCAGACGTATGACACGGCACCAGATCAATCATCACCTTGATGTCGCGTGCGTGCGCTTCGTCCAACAACATACGAAAATCATCCAGGCCGCCAAACACCGGATCGACATTTTGATAATCCGCCACGTCATAGCCAAAGTCAGTCATGGGCGACGTGAAAAACGGCGAAATCCAAATGGCGTCAACGCCGAGATCACTGAGATAGTCCATCTTGAGCGTAATGCCGTTCAAGTCTCCGACCCCATCACCGTTCAAGTCTCGAAAACTTCGCGGATAAATCTGATACAACGATCCAACATCACGCCACGCTTTAGTCATGTTTTAAGTATAAGCGAGATGAAGGATAATTGCTAGTGTAGTCGTCTTATATCAGACTAGAATTCAGTCTAGTCGTTCTCCTTATCGTCAATAGGATAATAAAACGTAGATCGTTTGCCTTTAGGTTTGTATCTAAAGGCGTGTCTGATAAACATTCTGACTTGCGTTTTGAGTAAAATTTCCTGAGCGGTCCTATCACCTTTTTCTATTAGCCAATCAGGTTGTCTCTCGAGGGTACCTTCAAGTAGCCTCTCATTGTCGGAATATGCGTCAATTGAGATTTCTATAGGTTCATCCTTATTATCCGCTATCTCCAGCCTACCCAGGTCGTCTATCGATACTGCATACAACCCCTTCGGTAAATAATTATCATATACGTGATATATTGGAACTACTTGGTTCAGACCCCTAAAAGACGTATCACCGCTGCTAAAGTCATTCTTGATCTGTTTACCAATATCATCCTTTCTATCGCTTATCATATACCAATCGGCCGTCCGCACACTAACGACAAACCAGGACTTTCTACTTCGTTTCAATCTCTTCAACCATTCTTCAAAGTTGTCAATTCTACTTGGTTTTGAAAATAAACTTTCAAGTATATGCTTATTTTCAGATTCGGCTATCTCACTACCGTAGCTATGAGGTTGATGTATAGTTCCTATGTGCCAGTCTTTTACAAAGCCATACTTATCTTGAATTTGGTTCCATCCATAGCTCAAGAAGCCTTTTGTTGCCTTTGTATTTTTAGTAGTTTTCAAAT
>CAUVPL010000003.1:0-12947 GCA_963553685.1 uncultured Candidatus Saccharibacteria bacterium | reverse complement strand
AACTCGTCTAAAAGGTTTTGCAGACCTCTGCGTAACCGCTCCGCCAACGCGCCACTTCACTCATTATAGCAAACTATAATTGTTCTTTGAACATTTCGTAGAACTCACCACGTTTGGCGATCAACTCGCTACACGACCCCTGCTCGACAATTCGGCCATCTTTCATGAAGTAAATCACATCGGCTTTTTTCACCGTGCTCAGGCGATGGCTGATAGCGATGATGGTTTTGTCTTTTTGCTTAAACAAGTGACGGAAAATTCGTGCCTCAGCCGCCGCATCAACAGCACTGGTCGGTTCGTCCAAAATAACGATTGGTGCATCACGGTAAAAATTACGCGCCAACGCCAGCCGCTGCCATTGCCCGCCCGACAGATCGACACCCTTGTCATCACTGTCATCCGTCATCCATTTGTCAACATAACTGTCCCCGCCCTTTGGCAATTTCTTCACAAAATTATCAGCTTCCGCCTGCTTCAGTGCAGTCGTCAGCCTCTCTCGATCAAGCTCACGAGAAACATCGCCGTACCACACATTTTCGTGAGCCGTCGCAAAGTCATAGCGAATAAAACTCTGGCTCAGGACGGCCAATTGCTGGTGCCAAGCAGTCGCGTCCACCTCGCTGAGATCCTGCCCGTCAATCAAAACCTGGCCGCCAGTCGGTTGATACAATCCCGTCAATAATTTTACCAGCGTGGTTTTACCCGCACCATTCTCGCCAACAATCGCCACATGCTGGCCGCGCTTAATCTCCAACGACAGGCTCTTGAGTACTAGAGTTTCACTACCTGGATAGTGGAATTTGACATTACTCACCGTGATTGATTTTTTCATGCTAAGCGCCAGGCTTGGCTTGGTATCAGCTAGTGGCAATTCCATGAACCGCTGATAATCGACCATATTCGCCACTTCCTCATCGATCGAATTATATGTCGAAATCAAGCTATCGACGCTGCCGAGTACTCGACTCACCATTTGTTGCACCAACACAAACTGGCCGATCGGCTGACGATGCGCGATAATTTCTAGTGTCACCCACACCAGCGCCGCCACTTCCGCGGCCGCCTGCAGCGCCTCGCCACCAAAGCGCTTAGCCATAAAGCTGCGCTCATATTTAATCATTTGCAACTGGTCTTTATCGCGCAAAGTAGCCCGCTCCGTTAACAAGTGCTTGATAAGGCCATACAGTCTCATTTCGACGATATTCTCAGGTTTACTAATCGCATATTCAATCCACCACATGCGTCGTCTAACATTAGTATTTTTGCGCCAATAGTTTGACGTTAAACGAGATAGCCGGAACTGGACGACACCACTAGGGATGATAGCCACGATAAGTAGCAGCCCCAGCCACCAACTGACTGACGAGATGATCCATAATCCAACCGCTAACGAGACGATATTCGTCGCAATACTAGTCAACCGCGAAAACAGATATGAAAATGAGCCAGCAAACCGCCTCGCTCGATCAAACATATCAATCGTCATTGGGTCATCATACCGCCAAAAGTCCAGACCATGCAACCGAGTAAACATCTGATCATTAATGCTTGATTCCAGCTGGTAACGCATTAACTGTTCAAAATAAGCCTGCACAATTCCCCAAAAACTCATGATCACGCCCAGCACTACCGTAATAATCACATACAGGAGTAGTTGGCGTGAGTCGCCACCGCCAGTATATGCCTCTGTCAGTGCGGTGGTTGTTAACGCTGCAAAATACGTTGTTGCAAGCGGCAATGATGCTGTTAGCACCGCTCCAACTGCTTGAATAATAATAGTCCGTGGCGATGTCCGCCAAACTGTTACGAGAACGCTGGCAAGTGTCTTAACAATATGGCGAGTCTGAGGTCTTTCAGTTTCTGACAAGTCTGACATGACAATTCATCATAATTCCATTTGGTGCGAGCGAGAAGACTTGAACTTCCACGAACCTAAGTTCACTAGCCCCTCAAGCTAGCGCGTCTACCAATTCCGCCACGCCCGCACGACTGTCATCATTATACCTGACACTATGGCGTTTTGTAAACTGAATCTTGGCGAACTGTCCAATATATCACGTCAGCAAAGCGATCGGTTGGTGAGACCAGCCGAGTATTTTGCGTTACAGCCTGGACTGATGGTAGTTTGATGTATTCAACTGTTGGACGGTACAGCGGCAGTGACGCAGCCGATGCTTGCCAGCGCCGTACGAATGATTGATAATAATCAGCTCGCTGTTTTGAAGAACGCTTACCACGACCACCAACCAGGGCGTCGTCTGAAATAGCGTCATTGTAGTTTGCAAAGTTCAGACCTCGCTGATCGCGCTGGTCTTGTGACGAATGCCAATACGCGTAGACATCTGGGTCACCGCCAAGCACCAACTCATATATCAAGACGTCAAAATTACGCGGTTGCAACACCGACCTGAGAACATCCTGATTAGCATCTGTTGCATCAACAATTTTAACTTCCACTTCAGCATTCAACTCATTTCGCCACGTCTCAGCCAACGAATTAGCTGCATTTTCATATTTAGAACCCTGCAAGGAAATAACTGATAGTTTCAGTGACTGATCACCCTTTTTGCGCACACCACCAGACACCGCCCAACCTTCTGCGTCCAGTGCCTTTTTAGCAGCCTCTACATCACGAGCCAGCGGCTTTTCCAGTTCTGCTTCGGTGTGTTCTGGCAAAACTGGTCCTGTCAATTCGCCTGTTTTTTGTGGCATCTTTTTGCGAAGCGCGGTGATGTCGACTGACTGCACCAAAGCTTTGCGAATGGATGGAGACTGAAGAATCGGACTCTTGCTGTTGAACAATGCGTACACCCCGTTGTGCGTTTCATAAGCCTTCATGTCATACATTTTCTTGACGTTTTCTGGCTGAGAAGCATAGGTCAGCTCTGGCGTGGCCATGATTTCACTAGTTCTCAAGCCTTTCGTGATCTCATCTAGTGAGGCATATGCATACAACTGGAAGCGGTCTAGCTTTGGCTTACCAAAGTGATATGACTCATTTGCCGTCATATGGACAGCTTTTCTGCCACTTTCTCGGTTGTCTGTTTGGAGAAGTCGAAATTTGAATGGCCCACTGGTGACAGGCGACCGTCCAAATGAGTGATCACGCAGAGTAGCTGGCGCTACCTTTTCCAACACGTGTTTTGGAACAATTGGGAACGTCAGCGTATGCAAAAATGGTGCATAGGTGGATGGAGTTACAAACGTAACAGTATTGTCGGCGGTTTTGCGCACTTTGATGGATGACCAGCCGTCAGTCGAAGCGCCAACCTTTGGGTTTTTCAAAAGATTGACGGTAAACATGACGTCCTCCACTGTCAGAGGGTGACCATCAGACCAGCGAAGATTATCTTTTAGGGTAATTGTGTATTCGGTTTCCGTGCCATTGATGGCGATTGATTTCGCTAAATCTCCTTTGAGATGCCCAGTGTTGTCGTATTGGTAGAGACTGGCAAACAATAGCCTGGCGGCCGATCGCTCTGCGTTAGAACGTGCAAACAAGGGATTGAGTGTTTCTAGCGATCCCAAAACCCCCTCTGAATATGTGCCACCTTCCTGAGGTGCATTCTTCGTGTAGGCTGCACGAAAAATACTCCATTGCCCCGCACTCAGACCAACCAATATCATCAACAAGACCGCCCAGCCGATAATTTCTCGGCGAACTTCTGCCAATCTGTCAAGGCGGGATGTCACAAATTTATGCGCATGCTTAATAACGCCTTTTTCAATCTTCTCAGCTCGACGATTTAAGCTTTTCCCGGAAGCGCTCATTTTTTGGAACCGCTTCCAAGACGGCTTGCCTCCAGCCTCTGCCATGGCGACAACCTAGCCTTTTAGCCCCGGCAAGACCAAACTAGCCAAGATTGATAGCACAAAAACTACAGCCAGGACAATGGTAACGTCAAACAAGTTCTTATCAAAACCACGGCGTGTCGTAAACAATTCACCAGAAGATCCAAATCCTGCACCGAGTGAGGCGCCACGTTGTTGTAGCAAAATGGTAATAATCATCAAAAATGCTGATCCTAATGTGATATATGGTAAAAGTTGTTCCAAGTTCATCTAACTCTCCTGTTCTTTTTGCGCAGTCTGTAAATCAACCACACTACTTACTATATAGTTTACCAAACTAAGGATGATACCGGCAATAATTGCGTCGCCAAACGTGATGGAAACGTTTGGAGCGAGCACAATGGCAAGATACACCATGAGGCCATTGATAATCAGCGTGAACAGTCCCAGCGTCAACAGAATCGCTGGCAGTGACAAGATGATAATGATTGGCTTGAGAATACTATTGATAACTGAAAATATCAAACCAGTTAGTACAAACGTTAATAAACCACCATCAGACATGGTGCCTAAAAGTCGCAACGATATCCAGATGCCAAATGAGTTCATGGCCCATCTGAATAAAAATACAAAAAATTGCCGTTTCATCACACTGCTACTTATTATAATAATCTGTTCGCATTTTCACAATAGCTTGACGTCACTAGCAGCCGCCGTCGCTCACATCCGAACTCTTGCTGGTGATGTGCATTTTCTGAGAGCCACGCGTTGCTTCAATACAAAATTCTTTACCGTCAGCACCTTGGATGTATACATGAACAGGGCCGCCGTTGTAATTTGGTATTGACGCACCAGCAGGCAGTGTTGGATAGGCGTTATGAAAATTGCGATATTGCTCCATGGCCTGTGCTGCATTTTTAAGATCAGCCGTGATGGCATCACGCAACGACTTTTGGCGCCAATTACCGTAGCTAATGATACCAATGGTGGTCAAAATTGCCATAACCGTAATCATAATAATAAGCTCTATGATAGTAAAACCGTGTTTCATATTGTTAGTATAACACAAGCGTTTTAGCTATTGGTATGTTGCTGCGCGAAATAGTTATAGACGATTTGAGCACGTGACTGGCCAATCACCGACGCTAAATCATCTTCTGTGGCGCTGACAATGTTACGGAAACTACCAAATTTTTTCAGCAATTTGGCACGGGTTTTTGGCCCAATGCCAGGGATTTCCTCCAGCTGGTTTTTCGTTTGCTGCTGGCGTTTGAGCGCCGTGTGGTAGCTCACCGCAAAGCGGTGCGACTCGTCACGGATACGCTGGAACAGTTTGACAATGTCGGTTGCCGCAAGGGTATTCTCGTCCGTCGTCGGACGTTCGTTGCGAGTTTGTTCCATGCTGGCTCGTAAGTTTTTTGAATGCGAGCCGGCATTACGCTGACTTGGGTGTAAATTCACCACGTAAACATCGCCGTCTTCGTGAATAGCGATGCCTGCCCGCGGCTGCGACCGAGCCTGCTCAATGAACGTGATATCAATCTGCGAATTAGTCTTATGCACTAATAATTCTTCCTCGCACTTGGCGATGCTAATGATCGGCACAGTGACACCACGCTCATCACGAGCTTTGATGGCCGCCGCTAACTGACCTTTGCCGCCGTCAATCAGCAGCAAATCGGGACGACCCCAGCTTTTCAGATGACGCTCGCTCAGCCGGCGAAAAATCGTCTGATGGATATTACCCGTGTCATCATTTTTCTCGCTGACCTTGAACTTGCGGTACTCCGCCCGGTCGCTAGTACCATTGGTGAACACCACCATGCTGGCGACAACCTGCTGGCCACTCATATGCGAAATGTCATAGCCCTCGATACGTGCTGGGATATCTTTTAGGCCCAACAATTTCGCCAAATCAGCCAGCGCCCGGTCCTTAGAAATATCCAAAAACTCTTTGTCGCCAAAACAAACCCGCCGCTGCAATTCCTGCATGGCACGTAGCTTATTGCGAAGATCAGCCGCCCGCTCAAAATCATGCAGCCCAGCCGCCGTTTTCATGTCGCGTTCCAGCTCGGCAGCGATAGTTTTACGATTACCCTTGATGTAGCTGATGAGCTTGCGCAAAGTGGCTTTGTAGGCGACTGATCCATCACTCGGCCGCGGGCTGAGACCCAAATCTTCATCCAATTTCGACTGCCCCGGACGGCGCTGCCTGGTCAGATAGGGGAAAATCCGCCGCAAGTAGCGCAGTGCTTTTTTCAAGGCAAAGCCGTTATAAAACGGGCCAACATATTCCGCCCCATCATCCGCAGGATTACGCGTAAAACTGACGGTCGGCCACTCACTTTTCATGTCAATTCGCACATACATCTGCGACTTATCATCGCGCAGTAGCACGTTGTAACGCGGCATGTAACGTTTGACCATCTCACTCTCCAGAAACAGTGCGTCGACTTCGCTCTCGGTCTCAATCCAATCGGTATCAGCAATTTCCGCCACCAACGCCATGGTTTTATTGTCCCGCCCGCGCGAATCCTGAAAATACTGACGCACACGGTTTTTCAACACCGCCGCCTTGCCCACATAAATAATCTCGCCGCTGGCCGACTTATGAAAATAGACACCGGGAGTGCGCGGCAGGGTTTTAAGTTTGGTTTGCAATGCTTGATTCACCTTTTTATTATACATTCTTCTAGGCTAGTAATGTTACAATTACTAATATGTTGCAGACGAAAAACTCACACCACTCCATCAAAGCCATCGTCTTTGATCTTGATGGTGTGTATTTCAACAAAGGTAAGGTTGAATTCCTGAGCAGCCTCACACGCTACGGCGTTGAGGAAGCGAGCGCCAAGTCGGTCTTTCTGACGAGTCAGCGCATGGCTGATTATAAACTGGGTAAAATCGATGACAGTGAATTCTGGACGTGGGCAGAATCGCAGTGGAATACAGGCCTATCTAATCATGAGCTTATAGAGCTAATGCTTGACGGCTATGCGATTGATGAACGTGTCATGCAGCTATTAAAAACGGTTCGACGTAAGGGATATAAAACACTAATCTGCTCCAATAATTTCCCAGCTCGCATCCAGGGTCTGGAGAGAAGGTTTGGTTTTCTACAGCAATTTGATACAGCAGTTTTTTCATATCAAGTTCATGCCGCTAAACCGTCAACCGAGATTTTCACCGAATTGCTGCGTCGCTCTGGTTGCCAACCGCAAGAGATAGTCTATGCTGATGACAAGCCAACTGCGCTCACTGGTGCGAAGGATCTTGGCATTAACACACTGGTTTATACTGATTTTGATACATACCGTGACGACCTCCAAGAGCTGGGAATTATTTTATAATATCGCGACCGGGTTTAAAACCAGCCTAGTAGCTCGGTAAATGATTTCTGTGTACTGACACATTCGCCCAACTCAATGCTCGTAACTGGCAAAGTAATATTATGCGCGAGCAACAATCTGCGCACTTCTTCCTGTTTGTTATATGGCACTTCTATGTGTGAAATATTAGTGATGGCTATTCGCCTATCAGCGCGTACTTCGTAGTAGCGCATCGGTTTTTCTAATTTTACCTGTGACGCAAGTTCCTTGATGCCAATGAGTATTGGATAGTTACCAGGAATATCACTACCTAAACAAAAGACATCCCACACATCACGCGCCTGTTTATTCACTTTCTTGCCCCAGGTATTGTCACCATGTTCATCATGCGACAAGCTGCGCCATGTTTTCCAGCGATGCAGCATTTTGATGCCATTGACCGTGAACAGACGTGCGTAAAATAGACTGTAGTAATATGCTGTCCAAGTCAGTGCATCACCATGGCGATTTTTCTCTTTCCAGCCAACGCCGTGCATGTCAGCGTATGATCGTGCTACCATGCGACTTCGACATAATGAAATTGAATGTATGATATGTTGGTCACTACCACCAAAGACTGCGTACACATCACGTGCTGGTTTGAGTCCAGCAGCATCACAAAAGCTTTTCAGGACATCAACTGTGCCGTGCTCACCATGCTGCCAGCGGCCGGTACCATGCCAAAACTGAGTGCCTTTCGTCAGCTTTTGATATTCGCTCATTTCCGAACTACTAAACTGGCGCAGGGTTCTTGTTTTGATAATCTGCTTGTGAGCCGTTCTATCTAACAGCCTCTCAACACTGCGCAGCTGAACCTTATGAGTGATTGCCAGTAAAAGATGATGCGGCAAATACCGCAAGAGTCTTTTGATAAACAACTTTTGATATCCGTTATCTTTAGTCCTGTCGCGCCGACGTGTAACCATAGTGTATTTCCCAGCTTTTTCTAAAACGTCAGACACATTTTGTCCCGCCAGCCGCTGCGGTTGCTGGCCGTTCAGCGGCTTGACATGATCATCAGCGTGACCTGAAGTGTCGCCACCAAGTAACTGGCGGATTTTAGATTTTACTATTTCAAGCTGGGCAATTTGTTGGTCGTTCATGCTTAATATTATACATAAGAGACAGAGTTGTACGCCATTAGACTTAGCTAGTATACAGCGTACGATACTCTTTAGGAATGCACTTCCTATTAATCCACCGCACCTCCATTATCTCAAAATTACACTTTATATCTTGAGTTGACGCATGTGCGACAAACATCCGAACTGGAAAAGTAGTATACGACTCATGAGAATTAGCTTTTCCAAGGTATCGCAGATTATCTATCTTTAGTCCAACCTCTTCTAAGACCTCTCTCGCAGCAGCCTGTTCATAACTCTCGTTACGATTCACCCCACCTCCCGGCAAAGCCCACTTTTGACGACTAAAGCGATTCTTGACCAGCAAAATATCACCATCATCACGATAAACAATCACCCGCACACGATCTTTTTTAGACCCAAGCTTAAACACCAGCGACATTATACAGGCAATTCCACGAAAAACTGCCCGCCCAAATATACCAAATACTTTACTAATAACTGATTCTTTACAAGCCATAAAATCCACCAGTTTGGTAGAGTTTTTATTTTAACGATAACTTATTCTGTAGTTACGCCATCAAAATCTTCTTCGTTGGCTTCCGCTTCTTCGCGTGTCGCCCGAACAATACCATCTTTGTGATGTGCTGGACTATAAATCGTGTAGAGCTTAAGCGGCTCTTCACCAGTATTTATCACATTATGCTCAGCGCCCGCCGGCACTATAATAGCACTACCATCAGATACGGCGTACTCATTGTCATCAATCAAAACCCTGCCTTGGCCTGCTTCAAATCGGAAAAATTGATCATTCTCCTCGTGAATCTCTGAGCCAATCTCACCGCCAACTGGCAAACTCATCAATACCAATTGACAATGCTTAGCCGTATAAAGTACCTGGCGAAAATTATTATTCTGCACTGTAAGCTCTTCAATATTTCCATTAAAACCCTTCACTTAGTATTCTCCTTGAACTAAACTTTACCTATTTCGCAGCTTTTTCCAAAGCATCAATCAGCGTCTGCTTTGGTTTCATGCCAATCAGCTCAGCAACCTCTTCACCACCAGCGATAATTTTCATGTTTGGAATTCCCTGAACACGATAGTCCATAGCCAACTGTGCATTCTCCTGGCTGGCTTCAGTATCGACTTTGACGACATCAAACTCAGTTTCTTCAGCAATTTGATGCAAGATTGGCGCCATCGCTCGACATGGCGGACACCACGGCGCCCAAAAATCAACCAGCACCGGCTTGTCGCTTTTTAGCGCTTTCTCTTCAAATTCTTGTTTTGTTGTAATCTCATATAACGCCATTATCTTTCTCCTTTGTTCATCATATATTATACATCAGTCGCATAGCATCAAACAACGAAAACTACCACACATTCTTGACTCATGGCATAACTATATCATATACTTACCTAACATGTATGAACTTACTGGAGAAGGTGAGTTCCTCTAGATCCTCACGTTCGCAGCGCTAAACAGCGAACCGCTGAATATAGAAAGCAACCAAAGGAGTATCTAATTTGAAAAACGTAACAAACAAGGAAATTTTAGATCTGTTCTGGCGCATATCACGCCCCTACAAACACCGGCGAAATCTGACCATCTTTTTTGCAATCATCACGCTTGCAGTGGCAATTTTTGTTGGTCCGTTAATCATCGCTGAATTGCTCAACATTATCCAGCATGGCAACTTACAGACTGCCGAAAATGTATGGATACTAATCGCTCTATATGGCGTCAGTCAGTTATGGTCAAGTGTCATCGGCTGGCGCTTAGTCCTCTACCTCGCATGGACATTTGAAACCGCCCTGCAGCGCGATTTGTACGCGCAGTGTTTCAGCAAATTAACTAATCAAACGATGTTTTTCCATGCCAATAAATTTGGCGGCTCACTTGTCAGCCAAACCAATAAATTAAACAGTGCAGTCGAGCGTTTTTGGGACACCGTCATTTGGTCGATTTTGCCGCTAGTGATTTCCCTGGTTGGCTCGATCATCATTTTGTCAACTCTGCTGTGGCAATACGCCGTATTTCTCCTAGTGTTCTCTGTCATATTTAGCATCGTTGTCTATTTTGGCTCTCGACCGATGGCCAAGCTGAACGAGAAAGAAGCCAAAGCCAGCAACAAAGTGAGCGGTCAATTGGCCGACGCTGTTTCAAACATTTTGGCAGTAAAATCGTCTGGCGCTGAGGCGCTGGAGCAACAGCGCTTTGCAAAAACTGTTACGTCATGGCGTAGTTCTAGTCTAGATACCATGCACGGATTCTTGAAGGTAAGCACTGTGTATTCGACCATCAACATGGTCATAAAAATCGGCGCTATCGCCTTTGCAATATATGCCGCTCAACATAACATTGTGTCAGTAGCAGCGGTTTATCTCATCATCACTTATACTGGCAGCGTGGCGCATGAGTTGTGGAATATGAACAGCATCATGCGAAGCTACAACCGCATTCTTGGTGACGCTCACGATATGGTAGAAATTCTGACTACACCGACAACATTAGTTGATCGAAGCGACGACAAGCTTGCCGTTACCCGCGGCGGCATCATCATGGACAACGTGACCTTTACTCATGACGAGGGAGAAGGTGACACCCTGTTTCATGATTTTTCTCTTCGCATTCAGCCAGGTGAAAAAATTGGTTTGGTTGGATCGAGTGGATCCGGCAAAACTACCCTGACCAAATTATTGCTACGGTTTGCTGACATCGACTCAGGGGAGATTACCATCGACGCACAAAATATTGCCGAAGTCACCCAAGCAAGTCTACGCGAACAAATCGCCTACGTGCCGCAAGAGCCACTACTATTTCACCGTTCAGTCCGCGAAAATATCGCTTACGGCCGACCTGACGCAACTGATGCTGAGATTGAAAAAGCTGCTAAAAAGGCTGGCGCCTATGATTTCATCGTCAAATTGCACGATGGCTTTGACACTATGGTCGGTGAGCGCGGTGTGAAACTATCAGGCGGACAACGACAGCGCATCGCCATCGCCAGGGCGATTTTAAAAGATGCACCAATTCTAATTCTTGATGAAGCAACCTCAGCCTTGGACTCAGAGTCAGAAGCGCTTATCCAGCAGTCGCTGGAGACATTGATGAAAGACCGAACCTCAATCGTCATCGCCCACCGCTTGTCGACCATCGCCAAACTGGATCGCATCATTGTTCTAGAAAATGGACGCATCGTCGAAGACGGTTCACACGAGCAGTTACTTGCTAAAAAACGCGGCGTTTATGCCAAGCTGTGGGCACGACAGTCCGGCGGATTTATCGAAGATTAACATAAAGCGGCTATATGAGATAGCCGCTTTATTGTTGAGCTGTTACAGCTGGTTTAGCGTCGGCGTTTGATGATTATCCAGGCGCCAGTAGCAACCACTGCGATGGAACCGAGAGCGATTACAATGGCGTTGCTACCTGTGTCAGCCAACGCACTTGATGCTTTCTTCGCAATCTTAGCAACTGCACTGTTGCTGCCACTATTAGCATTTTGATTACCATTCTGAGTAGCGCCCTCTTCTTCGTAAACACCAACTGGGTCGATGATAGTGCCGTTTGCTATACCGTCACTGTCACCAAAGCCGCCGTCAGTCAAATCATAAGCAATGGTAGTATATTTACCATCTGGCGTATTACCAAAGGTGACTCGACTAGTGATGTCTTGATATACTCGACCGTTCATGATCTTACCAATCGTCAAACGGTTTGTATTAGCATAGCGACGACTCAGTGTTAAGGTCACGCGAGCCGTGAAGCCAACCGCAGGAGCTTGATTGTTACAGTTAATGGTGAAATCCACTCCTTCGCGAAGGACACGGTTATTGTAGCGATTCGGTGTTGAAGCTGCCTGTGCTGTCGCCAGGTTGTAGCAAGAGTTTCCAGATGTTTCTACTGTCAAAGAACGGTGATGTGGCTGCGCAACAGTCATCTTGTTCCGTGGAGCCTGAGGTCCTGCGATGACAATTGCATTCAACCGATTTTCCAGTGCAGTTCTCTTAGTAGCATCCTGTACGTTTGCCACTAAAGCTCTTGCGGCATTCACTGCAGCTTGCGTTTTACTGCCTTCAGCCTGAGCGACTGCTTGTTCAGCGGCTGTCTGGGCGTCTGCTTCCTTCTTCTTGGCGTTGGCAACTGCCGTGTTGAGGTCGCTGGCTGCTTTCTGGATGGCAGTAGCAGTTGGGTTTGGTTGCTTCTCTACTTCTTTGGCTTTGGCGAGAGCTTGCTTGACGGTAGCGTCATTGGTAATGTAGGCCGGTTCTTTCTCGGCGTTGGCGATGGCGGTGCGGAGGGCAGATAGGTCAGGACGAAGGGCGTCAAGTTTTGCTTGCAGTGCTGCCTTGGCAGCGTTGAGTTCGGCAACAGAAGCACCGGCGTTGGCGGCGACCTGCTCTGCTTGGGTAGCTTGTGCAGCTACGGCGTCCTTGGTTTCTTGGGACATACCGGCAGTGGTTGCTGGGTCTTTGGCCTTGGTTATCAGGGCGGAGAGAGCGGTGCGAGCAGCGGTGACGTTAGCGGTTACCTGGTTGAGGCGATCCTGGAAGGCTTGCTTCTTAGTTGGGTCTTGGACGGCAGCTACCTTGGCGTTGGCGCTGGTAACATCGTCTGGATCCTGGTTGTGTTCAGCCTGAGCAACTGCTTGTTCAGCGGCTGTCTGGGCGTCTGCTTCCTTCTTCTTGGCGTTGGCAA
>CAUVPL010000002.1:0-13929 GCA_963553685.1 uncultured Candidatus Saccharibacteria bacterium | reverse complement strand
TGATATAAATCGCCATCAATGATCAAAAAATGTTGTAATATTTTCAACAATCCTCGCAGATGATAAACTGTCGACATGCGCGGCTGCGCACCAGCTGGTATTTTTATCCTTTTTACGCCGTCAGAGGTTGCTTTTTCAAATAAAGCTCCGCCCGTAGTGATTGTCGCCAACTGACAATTTTTGGCGCGCGCTTGATCATAACAACTCAAGGTTTCTTCGGTATTACCAGAATGACTGATGGCAATCACCAAGGTACTGTCGTTCACAAAACCCGGCAGGTCATAGCCTTTTATCACCAGCATGGGAATATGCAGCCAGCCTCTGGTCAACGCAATTACCATTTCTGCTGCCAACGCCGAACCGCCCATACCAGCAATTACCACCGCATTGACATTTCCCGCTATATACTCATTTCCTTCAATAATTGCCTCAAAAGACGTTTGCGCTGATAATTGCATCAAACCAGACAACGTGTCGGCTGGATCTTTTCGCCGAATCATCATAGGATCATCAAGCATCTTGTCATATCACCTTTCTTCATGCTAAAGTATAACATATATAAGCATAATCATTAATAAGATGGGTGGGGACATGCAAAACCAATCAGTTACCGATGACCAAGAGCTTGCCAAGGTTTTGGCAGGTGTAACACAACAAACAGATGATAATTTGAATTTTGAAGAGACGGGGACAACCCCGCAGTCAGACGATACCCAGGTAGTTGCGCCGCCACCAGACAACTCAATCCCGGTAGCAACAGATAGTCTGATGGTCGCGCCGCCACCAGCGGTACCTATTTCCGTCGATACTACGACCCCTGTAGCCCCGGTAAGTGACTCAAACCTGGACTCCATCAAACAACAAGCATTGTTGGAGCTCCGTCCCCTGGTTGATAAGTTGAACATCTCCCCAGAAGAAAAGTTTGACACTTATTTGTTGTTGTTGCGCTCAACAGATGACAGCGCCTTGATCGCTCCAGCGCATGCAGCAGCTGGTGCTATCGCTGATGAATCTCGCCGTGCCCAGGCTCTACTGGATGTCATTAAAGAGATAGATTACCTGTCAAATCCACAAAAATAGTCATTTCAATTCATTAAAATAGGGCCCGTTACCGGCCCTATTTCTTGATGTACGTTATTACATCATCCCCATACCCGGCATACCACCAGGTGCAGCTGGAGTTTCTGGCTCTGGCACGTCGACGACCAGTGCACCCATGGTTGCTGCCGTTGAAGCGATGGACACCGCGTTCTGCACCGCTTCCTTGGTGACGCGTGCTGGGTCGATGACGCCAGCTTTTTTGACATCCACTAATTCGTTCTCAGGCTTCATCACGTTAACACCAAATCCAGCCTTGCCCGCCTCAACTTGTGCCAAAAGTGCGTCGGCATTCAAGCCAGCGTTACGCATAATCTGTAGGAACGGCTGCTTCAAGGCGTCCTTTAGAATCTGCCGGCCAGCCGCGATGCTATCTGCACCAGTCACCTTCAGGCCGCCAGCCAAATTCACCAGTGCTACGCCACCACCGGCGACAATTCCCTCAGCCAAGGCTGCCTTGGTCGCTGCCACGGCGTCGTCCACGCGGAACTTCTTTTCGTCAATCTCCGTCTCGGTCGCGCCGCCGACTTTGATGACGGCCACCTTACCGCTCAAGGCCGCTGCTCGCTTATCAAATTGTTCTTTTTCATATTCGCTAGAGGCGTTGTCGGACAGTGCCTTGATCTGAGCAATTTGTTCCTTCACTGCTGACGGCTTACCCGCACCCTCAACGATGGTGGTTTCATCTTTGCCGACAATCACCTTGCGTGCAGAGCCCAAGACCTCCAGGCCAGCGTTCTCAAAGGTCAAACCGTGGTCCTCAGAAATCACCGTTGCGCCGGTCAGCACCGCGATGTCGTGCAAAATCTCCTTGCGGCGGTCGCCAAAGCTTGGTGCCTTGACCGCCACGGTGTTAAATACACCTTTGAGCTTGTTCAGCACCAAAATACTCAGCGCTTCACCCTCGACCTCATCAGCGATCAGCACCACGTCCTTCTTACCGCTTTGTGCCAATTTCTCCAGCATTGGCAGGAATTCTTGCACGCTGGAAATTTTCTTATCGGTAATCAAAATCGCTGGTTTTTCGTACACCGCCTCTTGCCGACCAGTGTCGGTAACGAAGAACGGGCTGACCCAACCCTTATCCAAGCTAAAGCCTTCAACGACCTCAGCCTCCAACTCCAAACCTTGGCCAGCCTCGACCGTCACCACGCCGTCTTTACCAACCTTCTCGATGACGCCAGCGATCAATTTACCAATTTCCGCGTCGCCTGCCGAGATGGTTGCCACCTCAGCCACGCGCTCAGACTTGCCTTCAATTGGCTCAGCTAATTTGTTCAGCTCTTTGACGATTTCCGCGCCGGCCTGCTCGATACCCTTGCGTAGCTCCATTGGGTTGTGTCCCGCTGCGATCAACCGGTTAGCTTCCTTCAAAATCGAATAGGTTAGCACCGTCACGGTTGTGGTGCCGTCGCCAGCTTGCTTGTTCAGGTTCTTGGCCGCTTGTTTAATCAAATCAGCACCGACCTTATAACCCAGCGTCTCGTCGTCGTTCTCTGGTAGCTCAATACCTTCCGCCACCGTCACGCCATCATGCGTCACCGTTGGCCCGCCAAACCCCTTGGCAATCACCACATTGCGGCCCTTTGGTCCATACGTTACCTTAACTGCGTTATACAGCGCCTCGGCACCGCCCAACACGCGAGCTCGTGCGTCGTCATCGTAAAAAACTTTTTTTGCCATACTAAAAACTCCCCTTTTCTCAAACAACCGTTGCTAAAATATCTTCCTCGCGGACGATCAAATATTCCGTGCCGTCAATTTTCAAATCCGTGGTCGAATATTCCTTATAAACAATCTTATCACCCACTTTTACATTCTTGACATCACCGCCAACCGCTTTAACCTCAGCCACCACTGGCTTCTCCTTGGCGTTGTCCGGCAAATAAATCCCGCTAGCCGTCTGCGTCTTCGCCTCCTCGCGCACCGCTACCACGCGGTCGCCGAGAGGCTTGATAGGTGTATCCATATCATCCTCCGTTTCGTTATCAATGTAGTTAATTGTATCGTACCAAGTTGGCACTCGTCAAGCGTGAGTGCTAACTTGGTGTCGGTAATTTTTCAAAATAGCCCTCCCGCCCCGATATTGTTATAATAATCATATGAAGCTATTCAAATCTCTCATTTCTTGCCTATTAGTGCGAATCATGCGTAAATTTTTCCACAATAATCCACATGTTCGACTGGTCGCCGTTGTCGGAAGCGTTGGCAAAACAACCACCAAATCAACCATCGTCGACGTTCTCAAACACAACAAAAAGGTTCGAACCAACAGGGGCAATTTTAATGCTGAATTTAGTGCACCCCTGGAGATGCTTGGTATTGATGGCCCGAAAAATCCTCGATCCATCACTGATTGGCTATCAACCGTCTACCGTGCCTACCGCTCAGCCCGCCAGCTTCACGACATCAACGTCATTGTCCAAGAATTTGGTATCGACCACCCCGGTGAAATGGCTGCCTTTGGTCGCTACGCCCACCCTGATATTCTCGTCGTCACAGCTATCTCCCCTGAACATATGGAGTTTTTTGGTAATCTCAAAACGGTAGCCCAGGAAGAATTTGCCCTGTCCAGCCACAGTATCGTCACCTTATACAACCGTGATGATATCAATCCTGGATTCATCGCTTTCGCTAATTCTGAGCGCAATCTTTCCTATAGCACTGAGCCAGATGCCGACTATTACATTACCGCCCATCAGTTTAATCACAGCCAAGGATACACCTGTACTCTAACGCACGGCGAGCAAACCTCCCGTGAGTTCATCATGCCCGTTGTCGCCAAACACCAACTACGCATTGCTGCTGGAGCCGCTGCTGTTGCATTGGAGTTCAACCTTGATGTCGAAAGCGTCATCACCGCCCTGGAGAATTTCACCCCCGTGTCGGGGCGAATGAACCTCCTGAGCGGCATTAATGACTCAACGATCATCGATGATTCGTACAATTCCAGTCCGCTCGCTGCCAAATCAGCCCTCGAAACGCTCTATCAATTACCCGCCAAGACCAAAATCGCCGTCTTGGGAGACATGAACGAGCTTGGTGACACGACAGCGGCTGAGCACCGCACACTCGGCACGCTATGCGACCCAGCGCACCTATCACACGTCATCACCGTTGGCCCCAACGCAGCTAAATTCTTGGCACCAGCCGCCAAAGACAACGGCTGTACTGTTACCTCTTTTGAAAAATCCATTGATGCCGTAGAATTATTACAATCTCTGGCTCGTCAAGATACCATCCTATTATTCAAAGGTTCTCAAGGTGGCGTCTATCTTGAAGAGGCCATCAAACCACTCTTGAAAAATTCTACCGACAGCAAGAAACTCGTCCGCCAATCCAAAGAATGGCGCCACAAAAAGCAAACCTTTTTCGGCAAGTCATTAGGCTAATTATTCCGCTTTTTCCTGTCCCAAAATCTCGCGCACTACCTGACTATCATTCCACGGCAGTCGCTGTCCGTTCACAATTCGGTATTTTTCGTGTCCCATACCAGTGATCAATACCATATCACCCTTTTGAGCAGAGCCAAGCGCTCGCTCAATCGCCTGCCGCCGGTCAGGAATTTCCGTTGTCTTAGCATCACCATGAGACCGCTCAATTCCTTCGTAAACCATTCTTCTGATCTGATCAGGATCTTCATTATAGCTCTCCTCATCAGTCAGGAATATCCTGTCCGCGTTTTTAGCAGCAATATCACCCATGGTTGGTCGTTTACTCTTGTCACGATCACCACAAGCCCCAAATACCAAAATCACTCGACCCTTGGCAATCTCACGAGCGGCCGTCAATAATTTATCCAATGCGTCAGGTGTGTGTGCATAATCAACAATTACGTCATAGCCAACACCCTCCACTGCTCGCTCAAACCTACCAGGAACCGCCTCTACATTCGCCACTCCTTCTTGGATATCCTGCAGCTTGACACCCAGCAGATACGCCAATGTCACCGCTGCCGTCATATTGTGCACATTAAACTCGCCCGGCAGCGCCGTCGCCAGTTCCAAATGAGTCTGATGGTCCAAAACTACGTCAGCTTCAGTACCCTTGCGGTATAGTTTGACTCGCTGAATTTGCGCCTCTGCTTCTGGGTGTTTACCGTAAGTCATCTTTTGCTCACCAGCAACGAATTGATCAAAATAGTCATACCACTCATCGTCACGGTTCAAAATGATATAGCGCGGTTCCAGTGCAAACAATTTACTCTTAGCCGCTGCATAATTCTCCATAGTCTTGTGATAGTCTAAATGATCCTGTGTCAAATTGGTCATCACTGCTGCCTCAATCGGCACTCCGTCAAGTTTATGCTGGTCAAGCGCGTGTGACGTGATTTCCAACACCACATAGTCCACATCGGCCTTTTTTGCATCACGAAAGAACTGTTGCATCCTGCCAGTCGAAGCCACCGTTGCATTCAAATCATTAACCTGAGCCTTCCCTGCCACCTCGATCAACGCCGTCGTGAACATAGCTGTCTTAAATTTGGCCTCCTTTAATATCTCATTGATGTAGCAGGCGGTCGTTGTCTTTCCATTGGTGCCAGTTACTGCGATAACTCGCAAGTTTTTTGACGGGTTGCCATACCGCACGCTCAATAGTCGTACTCTGACTCGGCGATATCCATTTTCTACACCATGCAAAGCACTGGCGGGCAAAATACTTCTGGCTGCTTTGACGAGAATCTGTTTCATGTATCCATGATACCACTTTTTGCGCGCCGATTCACACTTCCAGACAACAGAGGCAAATATGTGCTATACTATGCCATAGTTATGAGGATTTTGGGAATTGAATCAAGCTGTGATGAAACAGCTGCCGCCGTCATTGAAGACGGTCACATGCTACTATCAAACGTTGTCAACTCACAAATCGACATCCATGCTGCATACGGCGGAGTAGTACCAGAGGTAGCCGCTCGTTCACACCTGGAAGTCATCAGCCCAGTCATCAACAAAGCTCTGTCTGATGCTGCCTGTACTTGGGACGATATCGACGCCATCGCCGTCACCTACGCGCCCGGCCTCATCGGCTCGCTACTCATCGGTACTCTCGCCGCCCGCACTCTCGCTATTATCCATCACAAACCGTTGTACAAAATACATCATGTAGAGGCTCACGTGTATGCTAATTTCATCAATCAGCAGTCTGACAATTTATCTTTAACCCTGCCAAAAAGCCAACCCGTATTCCCTCTCCTCGCCCTCATCGTCTCCGGTGGACACTCACAACTCGTCCTTTTCCAAAACCACGGTGACTACCAACTCATCGGCCAAACTCAAGACGACGCTGTTGGTGAAGCATTTGATAAGGTCGCCAAGATTATCGGCCTGCCCTACCCTGGCGGCCCGGCTATCGCTAAAGCAGCCGAGCTTGGTGATCCGCACGCCTTTCACTTACCCATCGCCAAACTCGCTGGTGAGTATGACTTCTCCTTCTCTGGCCTCAAAACAGCCGTTCTGAGGACCGTACAGCGCGAAGTCGGTAAAGATTTTACTTTCCCGTCACACGAGCTCCCTGCCCTGGTGACCGACGAATTACAGCACAACATGGCCGCCAGCTTCCAGTACACCGCCATCAAAACTTTGGTTAATAAAACCAAGAAAGCCTATGACAATTTTCAGCCTGCTTCTGTCGTCATCGCTGGTGGTGTCGCCGCCAATCAAGAACTGCGCCGCCAACTAAGCCACGCTCTGCCCATCAATATTGAATACGCACCCATTCAACTCTGCACCGACAATGCCGCCATGATTGCCACACTCGGCTATTTCCGCACCCAATTCGACTCACCTGCTGACCCATATGACTTTGAAGTTCAACCAAGTCTATCCATGCTCGACGCGGCGTAAGCCATGACGCCAAAATCCCAGTTCTATGGTATACTATAACCAGAAATAAACATGGGAGAATACACACATAAACTCGCTCGGGGGTACTTTTTCGTGTGAAAAGTACTCAGTGGTTTATGTGTGCCATTTTTCCCGTGAAATATATAGGAATCAGATCATATGCAATTAGCCAAACAATACATTCCAAATGACTATGAACCAGATATTTATGCCCTATGGGAGACAAGCAATTCTTTTGCGCCCACAGGTGAAGGTAAGCCGTATAGCATCGTCATGCCACCACCAAACGCCAACGGTAACCTGCATATCGGGCACGCGCTTGACATGAACCTAAAAGACATCTTGACTCGTTATCACAGACTAAAGGGTGATGACGCAGTGTTTATTCCTGGAGCAGATCACGCTGGCTTTGAAACATGGGTGGTCTACGAAAAAGAACTGGCAAAGCAGGGGAAAAGTCGCTTTGATTTTTCGCGAGAACAACTGTACAGCCAGGTGTGGAATTTTGTCCAAGAAAAGCGTGGCAATATGGAATTACAGCTACGTGCTTTAGGCACAAGCGCCTCCTGGAAACATCTTACGTTCACCCTAGATGATAAGGTGATACAGACAGTGTACGACACTTTCAAACAGATGTGGGAAGATGATCTGATTTACCGAGGTGAACGAATCGTTAACTACTGTACTGTCCACCAAACGAGTTTTGCTGACATTGAGGTCGAACATAAAACAGAGAAGGGTACCCTGTGGAAAATTGCCTACCCAACATTGGACAAAATTGGCGAGATCATAGTTGCCACCACTCGTCCTGAGACCATGCTTGGTGACGTAGCGGTGGCTGTTCACCCTGATGACGAGCGCTACAAAAAACTCATCGGCACCCGCATCCTCCTGCCAATTATCGACCGCGAAATCCCCATCATCGCCGACGAATACGTCGACATGAGCTACGGTACCGGGGCCGTCAAAATAACCCCGGCACATGATCCAAACGACTTTGAGATGGCAGAGCGCCATGGTCTACCAATCAAAAGCATCATCAGCCACGATGGCAAATTAATCAACGTGCCACCACAATTCTTAGGCTTAGATCCGCAAGAAGCAAGGCGTCGCATCTTAGCCGCCCTGGAAGCCATGGAACTACGCCGCGGCGAGTCAGACATTGAACATGCCGTCGGTCATTGTTACAAGTGTGGTACCGTCATTGAACCAATGGTGAAAGAGCAGTGGTTTATCAAAATGCAACCACTAGCTAAGCCAGCCATCGAGGCGCTGGAGAAAGGGGAAATTACCTTCCACCCAGCCTCAAAGCGCAAGGAACTCATCGCCTACCTAGAGCAGCTCAAAGACTGGAACATCTCCCGACAGATTCCGTGGGGTATCCCAATTCCAGCTTTTGTTAATGAAACCGACTCAAACGACTGGATCTTTGACACCCGGGTGACAGAAAAGCGTATTGTTGTAAATGGCACAACATATATCAGAGAAGAAGACACCTTTGACACCTGGTTCTCATCTGGTCAATGGCCGTACATCGTTACCGATTACCTAAACGGCGGGGAACTAGCCAAATACTTCCCGACCAGCCTGATGGAAACTGGTATGGACATCATGCGAGCATGGGTGTCACGCATGATTATGCTCAGCCTATACCGCACCGGTAAGCTACCATTCAAAGACGTTTACCTACACGGCATGGTTAACGACGAACACAACCAAAAAATGTCCAAATCCAAAGGTAACGTCATCAACCCAATGGAACTGGTATCGGAATTTGGCTCAGACGCTACCCGCATGGGTATCATCGCTGGGCGAGCGCCAGCCCAACACCAAGCCTTCAACCGAGGTGCGGTCATCGCTGCTCGTAACTTCTGCAACAAACTATGGAACATCGCTCGCTTTGTTGAATCACAAATTGGCGACGATCACGTCATCGTACCACTACAGCCACAAACCCCAGCTGACCACTGGATTATCCGCCAGCTGAATGACGCCGCCAACAACATCGCTGTTCGTTTAGAGCAATACCGTTTTTCTGAGGCCGCCGAAACCGTCTATCACGCCATTTGGGATGACGTCGCTGATTGGTATATTGAATCGTCAAAAACTGCCATCAACCGCCCATTATTGTCATGGGTACTGGCAACCAGCCTGAGGATTGCTCATCCATTCGCACCGTTCGTCACTGAGACAATTTGGCAGACGCTCAACTACACCGACGGTATTCTGATGCGCGACAGCTGGCCAACACCAGAACAATACGATGAAATTGAAGCTGAACAATTTGAACGCATCAAAGAATTAGTCTCCGAAGGTCGCTGGGTGATCACGGAGCTACCGGGCAATAAAAAATATCGCTTACTGTATGGCAATGACAGCTTGGTCAAAGAAAACGCCGACACCATCAAACACCTGATGCGCCTTTCCTCAATTGAGCACACCGATCAACCACGTGGCCTCAGATTGGCCGCAGCCAACAGGGAAGTGTGGCTGGATATCGATGACGAGACGCTCTACCAGCACCAGACCGAGCTGGAAATGCGCCTTGCAGAAGCCCGAAAACGCCTCGATGGCCTCCAAGCCCGCATCAACAATCCGTCCTATGCCGAAAAAGCACCAGCCCACTTGGTGGAAGAAACTCGCCAACACATCACAGAGCAACAGGCACTCATTCAGCGACTAATCACCGAGTTGGAAGTTATCAAATTTAACTAAAAACAGATCTTACCGATACACAAGCGTTGCCCATCAAACTCAGGACCGCCATTGCCCTGGGCACGCTTGACTTTCATGTATTTTCGGTCATCATTTCGTGGCGTCGAACGTGGGTTTGCTGATCCATCATGAATGATGCTACTCAGTGACGTATGTTCCGGGTGTGTGTGCGCTGACGAACCAATCCTTGTCGTTTTCATACCATCGTCACCCGTTGATCCCTGAAAATCAACTGTACTAAATACTGATACCACCGCCTTATCCACATGGGTGTCGTGCATCAGCACACCACAAGCAGTGGTCAGGCTCACAAATATGGTAAATTGTGTAATAATCTGTTGTAATATATTCATTTATCTCTCTGTTTATGTTTTATTACCGCGCACTGAGCGCTGTTAAACCTGATTATCATATTAGCATAAGTTTTATTTTATGTCAAGTATATTTCACGTTGATGGTAAATAAAAAACACCTACTTGAGGTGTTTACGTATCATTCTGGCGGAAGGGGAGGGATTCGAACCCTCGGTACGTTTTACCGCACGCCGGTTTTCAAGACCGGTACCTTCAACCACTCGGTCACCCTTCCAGAAATCTGTTCACATTATACCACACTCCTGTTCACAAATAAAAATTCCCAACCTGTAAGTTGAGAATTTCATATCAGTTCCTGGCGGAGGAGGGGAGATTCGAACTCCCGCTACAGATCTCTCCGTACTAACGATTTAGCAAACCGTCCCCTTCAGCCACTTGGGTACTCCTCCAAAATGTACACCATGAAACCTGGTTACATTGTACCACACCTGTACGAAATACCATAGCGTTGACTTTTTAATACCAAACAAGGATAATATAACTATTATGAAGAAGATTGTAACCGTTGGCGCAAGCATCATCATAACAACCATGTTAGCATTAACCATCACTGGTCTACCAGCTCTGGCACTTGGTGAAGGTGGTTTTGCAGAAGGTGTCGAGGCAGCTCGTGGCAATGGTGTGCCAACCAACCTGTGGAATGGTGACAGCTCTCTGGTGCGTCGGGTTATCAACTTCATGCTAATCGGTATCGCGGTGGTCAGTGTTGTCATGCTGATCTTTGGTGGTTTTCGCTATGTCATATCTGGTGGACGAAAAGAATCGGTTACCGCTGCCAAGAACACCATCTTGTACGCCGTGATTGGTCTATTGATCGCCATCTTTGCTTACGCCATCATCAGGTTTGTCGTTAACTTTGCCATCAGCGGCGGCTCTACCGACGTCTAGCCTACACATTGTGCTCATGGTATACTAAAACCATGGAAATAGAACCAACCAAAGCAACAGCTCATGATTTATCTGAACCGTTTTCTTGGCACGCCCCAGAAACCAGAGGTCCAGCACGTGGTCTAGGCTGGTATCTATCATTTGCTGTGGTCATCATAGTGCTCATGGCGCTGTCTGTCTTTTGGATAAAAAGTTGGACATTTACGGTGTTAATACCCATCATGGCAGTGGCGTTACTATCTCTATCCACCAAAACTCCTCGCATGATCAACTACGCCATTAGTCCCAAAGGTGTCTATGTGGCGGACAAATTGTATGATTTTAGTGAATTCAAAGCTTTTGGCGTTATCGAATACCAAGGTCAGTTCTCAGTACTATTACTACCCGTCAAACGCTTCTCACCAGGACTAACTATCTACTTTTCAGAAGCAGAAGGGGAAACGATTGTCGATATGTTAGGCACACGCCTCCCCATGCAAGAGATAAAACCAGACGCTTTGGAAAAACTCATCCGAATCATTAAGCTTTAGCTTGCTCTTAGCTTTTGATATGTGTTAGAATGTAAAAGTTCGATGTTCATGATGTGAGCAGAGAAGGTACCTTATATTTTTGTTATGGCCAATCGGTTTTACCGAAAGGCTGTATGCACCCGTAGCTCAGCTGGATAGAGCGTTGGCTTGCGGAGCCAAAGGTCGTACGTTCGAATCGTGCCGGGTGTACCAATGAGCATTATCAAAACAACTCTTCGTTAGGGAAGAGTTGTTTTTTTATGATGAGCTATTTGGTAAGTTGATCTTCTGCCGACTCTTTCTTAGGAACCAATTTGGACGTCAAGCTAACTGTTGTTTCCAAATGGTCTACGTTAATCTCTTCTGTACTCTCCGCAGCCAGAAGTGCCGCCGGCGGGGCGATTCCCTTACTTACCATTGCCCCAAGAAAGTCACCAAGATTAGCCACCCCTCCTAGATTCCGAAGAACCTTCTTAGCGCGTTCTATATTCTCAGGCAACTCTTTATAGGCTGAATCATATTCGAAAGCCATGTTATCTTCTCCTCTTTACGATACTTCAATGTTATTATAACATATTTCCTCTTTCCCTGGTAATACAAAACCCTCACCGTGGCGAGGGTTTAATAAATATTCCATGGCGGAGAGAGAGGGATTCGAACCCTCGAAGCCTTGCGGCTTACCGCTTTTCGAGAGCGGCCAGTTCAACCACTCCTGCACCTCTCCGTGATTGACTTTTTCATTATACCAGAGGGTAGGTTATACTTACCATTAGTTATGCTAAAAATTATCACAATCGGCAAGAAAAATAATTCATGGGTCATGGATGGTCTAGAATACTACCAGAAGCGCCTGAGAGCCCCGTGGAATGTCGAATGGGTATTGTTGGCTAATTCTTCACTCGAAGGCTCCAGAGCGCGTCAGGAAGAGTCTGAGCGGATACTCAAGCAGGTCAAACCGGATTATTTTGTCATTCTGCTAGATGAACGAGGCGATAACCTGTCGTCTCCGAAGCTATCAGCTCTCTTGGAAAATCAATTCACCCACAGTCAGTCGGTGGTCATCATCATTGGTGGGGCATTTGGTGTTTCTTTGGAACTACGCGAGCGGGCTGATATCGTTTGGTCGCTGTCAAAACTGGTATTTCCACATCAACTTGTACGTCTAGTTCTGACAGAGCAGCTCTACCGTGCCCAAGAAATCGCCAAAGGTAGTGGATATCACCACGTCTAATCAGCCGTGGTTTCTTGTGAAGTCTGCCGCGTCAGGACGATGACAGTTACAGAGGTAGCGCCCGCTTGTCGCAAACAGCGAGCAGCCTCCCGTACTGTAGCACCAGTGGTGAATATGTCGTCCACCAGGTAGTAACGTTTGACTGGATCAATATCACCCACCACCCGGAAAAACTCTTTTGCTTGCAATCTTCGCTGTTTGGCCGATGTAGCAAAATGCTGCGTCACGTTATTGCGCCGCTGAAGCACCTGTTCAACAGGGATCCTCCTAACTCGTCCCAACTGGCGACAGATCAGCTTCATGTGATCATATCCTCTGATGCGGGCGTTGCGTGGTGTGGTCGGAACAGGGACTAGCACACTGTTAGCCGGCAGCTGCGGCAACAGATCATCAGTAATATCCACCAAATCGTTAATGACAGCTCGTTTGCGCTCAAACTTGAGTGCGTCAATCGCTTGCAACACCGCACCTTGCCTGAGCAGCAAACAATAAATACGTTGAACAGGGAAGCGATGTCTGCCGCAATAATTACCATGTTTAGGTTTCCGATCACACAACACACATGTGGTATAGCTCATTTGCGTGATGTGTTTTTTACATTTTGGGCAAATAGTTTGGCCAGTTTTTCCACACCCATAACAGTAGTGGGGAGCAATAACTGACAACAACTCATCAAACATTGTATTTTTTACGTTTTTACCTTTCACTGTTGATTATAACGCACATAACCGTTATACTAATAGAGAACATTGTCAATTGAGCCAAATAGAGTGGAGGAACAACTATGGCCCGGAAACAGGACGATAATTTATTTACAGATGACGATTTGACCGCTGCGTTTTTGGATGAAGCTGATTTGTCAGCTCCAGCACAAGCACCAGTAGCACCAGCTATTACCACTAATGAAGATACTTGGGAAGAGGACGCTGATGACCTGATGGGTCAGTTGGCGGTTGATGTTTTTGAAACCGAAGGAGAATTGGTCATCAAAGCGCGCACCGCTGGTGTTGACCGCAATGATCTGGATGTCAGCATTTCTGATGGTATCTTAACCATCTCTGGCACCTTGTCCAGTGGTGACGAGACTGAAGTTAATAACTGGCACATCCAAGAATGTTACTGGGGTGAATTTAGGCGCACTCTGGCTCTTCCGGTGGCAGTCAAGGAAGAAGGCGTGAAAGCAGAACTAAAAGACGGCGTATTGACAATTACCTTTGAAAAAGTAAAACAAGAAAAAGCCAAGAAAATCCAAGTTCTGTAAATAAATG
>CAUVPL010000001.1:0-26078 GCA_963553685.1 uncultured Candidatus Saccharibacteria bacterium | reverse complement strand
TAATTAGATTATAGCATGTATATTGTATTTAGTCAATGAATGGCGGCCCGTGGTGACAATTAGAGACAATCAAAAACCGCCTCGTGATGAGACGGTGTTTGATTGGTACCGGAAGTAGGACTCGAACCTACGAAGCCTTACGGCGGGAGATTTACAGTCTCCTGTGATTGCCACTACACGATTCCGGCGTGTGTTTGGAGCCGCTTCTCGGGCTCGAACCGAGGACCTACGGTTTACAAAACCGTTGCTCTAGCCAGCTGAGCTAAAGCGGCACTGCTGTGATTATAGCAAAAAAAAATAGGCTAAGCAACTACATTACCAACTTTTTGGGCTGTTTTGGCTGACGGCGCTGACGCGGTACGGTGCCGTGGCTGTCTGGGACCAACATGGCAGCAGCTTTTTTGCGTAGTCCAGAGGCCAGCTCTGCTTGTCCGTTGTTGTCGTAAGCCTCGGCCAGAACAGTCAATGTCTGTGGAATTGGGTCAAGTTCGACTGCTTTTTCCAGCGCAGCGATCATCTTTTTGCCATTGCCCATCTTTTCTTGGACTTTGGCGTAGGCGATGTAGCGTGCCGCCAAATCGTCTTCCATCTCCAGAGCTTGCTCAAAGGCCAATGCTGCCTTGGGATAATTCTTTGTTTCGTAATAAATCAAACCAACGTTATGCAGGCTGGATGCGCTTGGCTCCAAACTCTGAGCGATCTCAAAACACTCGATGGCGTCTTTGTAGGCCTGCTGCTTGGCGTACAAAATACCCAAACGGTTGTACGCGGTGGCGTTTTTCTCGTCAACACGCAAAATTGTCAGCAGCGCCTTCTCTGCCCTGAGGTATTTGTTGTCGCGAATGGATTCTTGTGCAATAGCCCACAATTGATCGAGCTTTTCAGAAATCTTGGCTGGAAAATCTGCAGAATTTTCTTCGGAAGGTTTGTAGGTGATTGCCCAAATGATAATTGCTAAAATGAATATCAAACTTATCATATCTGCTTAATTATAGCACAATTTTTAATAAAGCGAGGCGTGTATTGCCATTTGCCATGAGAGACTTCTCTGCTTCCAGTACTTTTTGCAGCGATTGGTGTACGGCTGGCGGCTGGGCGGCGTGTTTCAGCTGGAAATGAATGAAGCGCAGCAGGATGTCGATGAGTTGGAGGGCGCTTGACCGGTCGGTGTAGCGCATGGCGCATTTTATGGCTGAGTATGAGCTGGGATGCTCCAGGATGTGCTTGGCGTCAGCGGCGATGGCTTGGTGCTCTGCCAGTTTCGTGGCGTCGTGACTCAGTTCGGTGATGAGGAGCGGCAATCCAGCCGCGAGAAACGCTATTTGGCGCTTTTCTTGAGGTGTTAGGTTGGTATTCTCTAACATTTTAGCGTCCTGGCTGGCGGTGGTGCGGTGGAGTGTCAGCTGTTGGCAGCGGGACTGGATGGTTGGGAGGAGCTCTGTACTGGCGGTGGTAGTCAAGAGAAAATGAGTGTTAGGGTTTGGCTCTTCCAATGTTTTGAGTAATGCGTTTTGTGCGGACTCGGTCATGAGGTTGGCTGGGTTGATGATGACGACGCGGCGGACAGAGCTATAGGTGCGTAGCATGGCCGTTAGGTCGCGGATTTGTTCGGTCGAGATGGTGATTTTTTGTGGCAGTGGGCTGACAGTGAGAACGTCTGATTGATGGTGCTTTGCCAAATAGTGGGCAACTCCTGCCCCGTCCAAGCCAGGTTCAGCGATGATCATCAGCGACTGCGGCAAATGGTTTGCTAATTGCTCAACTGTGACTTGGTCGGTGGTGGAGATGAGAGGCGGCTGGCTCATTGACGGCTCGGTTCTTTGGTGTTTTGGGCGCAATCAGGAAATAGTTCAGTCAATGAGCTAGGGATGGCCGCCTCAAACGTTTTTCGCTCGCCAGATGGCAATGTAATTTCTAATTTGTGGGCATGGAGCATCAGGCGGCTGGCGTTTGGCTTGCCGTAGACGCGGTCGCCGAGAATTGGCGTGTTTAGGTGCGCCATATGGACGCGTAGCTGATGGGTACGGCCGGTGGTGGGTTTAAGTTCAATCAGTGCCTGATTTTTAGTTACTGTCAGTACGCGGTAGGTCGTCTGGGCGGGTTTGCCGTTCGGGTCGATGCGGAAGGTGCTGGGCGCGGACGGGTTGCGGCCAATCGGTAGGTCAATCTTCGCGGCGGCTAATTTCGGTACGCCGTCGGTCACTGCGAGGTAGGTTTTTTTGGTGGTGCGCTGGGCGAATTGTCGCTGTAGGTGGGCGGCGGCTTCAGCAGTTTTGGCGATAATCAACACGCCCGAAGTATCGCGGTCGAGCCGATGGATGATGCCCGGCCGGTCGGTGCCCGAGGCAAACGACGTTTTGGGACGAATAATTTCCGCCACCGTTGGTTCGGTCGATAACCCGCCTTTGGCGTGGGTTAGGAGCCCGCTTGGCTTATTCACCACCATCACGTCATCGTCTTCGTACAATATTGGCAGTTCTGCACTCGCCTGCTCCTGTTCTGGCAGCTTGACGGCGATCTCGTCAGTCTCGTCGACCTCAAACTTTGGCGTCGTCACCACGTGCTGATTGACCGACACGTAGCCGGCTTTGATGTATTTTTGCCAGAGGCTGCGCGAAATCGACGGGTCAAATGTCGTGGACAAGTGGATGTCTAGGCGCTGTTTGGTCGGTACAATTCGAAAGATCATGACAAACTTGCCCTGAAACGGCGTCTCGGTGAAGCTCGGGTCAAGCGGATTTGGTAACATCTCAGCGTTGGCTGGCTTGTCAGGCCACAGTTCGTCAATTGATTCCTCGTCAACAATCGAGCCATAGAGCACGGCGAAGTGCTGTTTGTTCAGGATGAATTCTGCCAGCACGTGCGATTCGTCAGTCTGAACCTTCAGGTGGCGCAAGGCCTTGACGGGCGTGTTGTTGTCTGCCAGCTGGTACAGCCTGGCGATCTTGAGGATGGTGCGCGGTGAAATTTTCACGCGAGCGTTCCTATCTCCGCAGCCCCACGGCTGTTTGGACACGATGCAAGGTTTCGTTGGCGACGATGTTCATGTCGCGCTCGCTGGATTCCAGTTTGCGCTCAATTGCTAGCTCATCAACTGCCGCCAGACGCACCTGGAAATTCGCTAAGAATTCCGCTACTTCATCCGCCACGATTCGCTTGAAATCGCCGTAGCGCTCCATGCCAGTGTACTGGCTAATAGTTTGCTCTAAGCTGACGTCTCGTCCAGCGTCCTGGCGCACCAGCGTCAAAATCTCCAGCAGATTGGAAATGCCCGGTTGGTTTTCACGGTCATATTGCACCTTGCCCAGTGAGTCGGTGGTGGCACTCATGATTTTTTTGTGTGCTATCTGCGGCTCGTCGCCGAGGAAAATGACGCCCTTGCCGCTGTCGTCGGATTTGCTCATCTTTTTGGTCGGGTTCACCAGGTCTTTAATCCTCAGACCTTGGTCGTTGCCGAAGAATTGATGCTGCTGGGCGACTGGTTTAGGCACGATGAATAAGTCGCCAAATTTGCGGTTCATTCGCTCGGCGATGTCGCGGGTAAATTCCAGGTGCTGTGTCTGGTCGTCGCCAACTGGCACGTAAGTGGCGCCATAAATCAAGATGTCGGCGGCCATCAGGACCGGGTAGTTGAAGAGGCCGACGGAGGCACGTTGTTGGGCGATAGCTTCTGTATTAATAATGGCATATGCTTCTTGTAAGGTTCTTGGCGGCGCTTGAAACAGTTGACTTAACCTGGCTCGTGCTGCATCATTTAGGATTTGATCACTTTTTTCTTTGAATTGAGTCATCCTTTCCATCTCGCCAAACCCAGTGAAGCAGTCCAAAATCCATGCCAGTTCGCTGTGGGCTGGGACGCGGCTTTGGCGGTACAAATGAATGGCCTCGTTGTCCAGCGGTAGTCCGGCGGCTGTATAAATCCGGGCGTTATTGAGAATGCTGTCATACAACTTGCTGTGGTCAATTGGCGTGGTAAAGCTGTGCAGATCCGGGATGAACAGATTGATATCATAATCGGCCGAGCGGCGCTTCGCCATATCAACAATCGGCAAAATGGCGCCAAAATAATTGCCAATGTGAATATCGTTGTTGGCGCGTACGCCGGTGAGGATGACGGGTTTACTCATAGTCCTATTATACCATTGATTCGGCGTGAGGTGTTTTATGAACTGCCGCAACAAAAAACGCCTCAGTTAGCCTGCCCGGCATCAGGCGCAAACAGCCGCCTAGGTCATGCGTAAACCTACGGTCATTCCACGACTGGACGACAGGCACGCGATGTGGCAGCGGTGCGATGTCAATTGGCATGAGGCGAGCGTCAGGCTGACGGCGCAGCAACCAGTCGACAACGACTTCGTTTTCTTCTGGCGCCATGGTGCAGGTGCTGTAAACAAGCGTACCGCCAGGTTTCAGCAGTCGCCAAGCCTCGAGGATGACGCGCTTTTGTAGGTCACTCAGTCTTCGGATATGCGCCACCGACCAGCTGTCAAACAACGAGGCGTCACGAGCGTTCAGGCTCATCAGCCCTTCGCCAGAACACGGAGCGTCAAGCAGAATTTTGTCAAAGGCCTCCAGCTGACGGCGGGAGAGATTTCTGGCATCAGCTAGCATATATTCGGCTGAAACATTGAGGCGTTTGAGGTTGGCCTGGAGCTTCATTAGGCGCGGCTTGGAATTGTCATTACAGACGAGGTTGGCTTGACCATTAGCTAGGGCTTGAATATGGCTGGATTTACCGCCGGGCGCAGCGCACAGGTCGAGGATGCGCTCACCAGCTTCAGGTGCAAGCGCCAGCACTGGCAGCCAGCTGGCGGCATTCTGGATATAGCCGCGGCCGATGTCGGCGAGGTGCTGATAATCAGTGATGTGCTCGGGGATAAGTTCATAGCCATCTGGACACCAGGCAACCTGGCGGCTCAGCAGTTCGGGAGCGATTTCCCCGTCGACCAGCGGATTGAGGCGAAAACTCTGGGTGCGCGTTTGTGCCAGTATCGTCTCGACCTCGGCGCGAGACAGGCCGCTCCACTTGACGGTACGAGCAATCCAGAGCTCGCGCTTTCTCTGGCGCTCCTGAGCTGGGTCTTTACGCTTGGCCATAATCATCCCCGATGACGTGCCGATTAATGGCCTGGACGACAAATTGACCGTAGCGCCTATCAATTTCATGGCTTGCTAATATTTTAGTGACGGCGATGTGCTTTTGTTTTGCTAATTTTCGTAGGTTTTTGTTGATAATGACTGGGTCAAATTGGCCGTAAAATATTTCAACTGGCATCGTCAATTCGGCAATTTCCGTCAGCGCTTTTTGGTTAATGATGGCTGCGTCCAGGGTGTCGAGAAAGATTTGTAAGTTTGACTCATCGACGAGAAAGCCGGGGTTGAATAGCTTATATTTCTTGGCAAAATCACTGGCGATCACCTTGCCGAGGGCTGGTTTATCAATGATTTTTTGGTATAGCGCGCGCAGTTGGCGTTCAGCCAAACGATCCTTGCCCTGTTGGTGATAGAGCGGTGGGCTGCACAGGATGAGCGAATCGATCAATGAAGGATAATATCGGGCAGCGTGTACCGCCACGAGTGCCCCTAAGCTATGGCCAACCAAGATGATTCGTCCGTCGACCTTTTGCTGCGCCAAGGTTGCGACTAGTGAATCGACCTGTGTCTTAACATCATAGGTCTTCCAGTGCGGTCGCGGCGAATTGCCAAAACCCAGTAGGTCAACCGCCAGCACACGGGTAGTCTTGTCGATTGCGCGGCGCCCTACAACTCGCTGCCACATCGCCGATGAGCTCCCGATGCCATGAATCAATACGACGGTGGCACGAGGTTGTTTGGGCGTTTGAAAATCATGCACGTGCAGTTTGTACGGCACTCGCAGCCAGCGATGGATAAGTCGGTCAAACATATCTCCTATAGTACCTGATCGGTGAAATTAACAATAGCTTCGATAAACCGTCGTGGATTAAAGACGTGGATGACGTGTTTGGCGGCAATTCTTTGATAGTATGTCTGTGGTACTAACTGTTGGATGTGTTTTGCATCGTCATCATCCATAGCACCCACCAAGCCGTACTGCGGCAGTCGCTGCCAATCAGCGTGCAGCACCAGGAGCGGACAGCGGACAGCTGTTAGCGCTTGAGCGTGATCAAAAGCACCGTACATACGACCATCGACAAAGGCCCGGCCGAAATCTGGATCGTACATCTTGAGTGAGGTGAATTGCAGCTTTAATATATATGGTATATACCACTGATCAAGAGCAATTGGTTCACCAGGATGGCGTTTTTCAGCTTGTTTGAGTTTCTTTGAAAGCCAACGGACAAACCACTGTGGCATTCTTTTGACGCAGTGTTCATTAATAGGCATGACTTGACTGGCATAATAATTGGCCAGGTCGCGATGGTGGATGTCTCCGATGGCTTCAACTGTATGTTTGATGCCATTATATACAAACTTATCCTGATCACGAAAACGTGGCATCTCGGTTGAGAACACTGGTGCATCCTCTAAGATAGTAGCCGACACCCAGTGACTAGCGTGAGCTGCACACCATAACGCAATGATGCCACCGGATGAATTGCCGGACAGGATAGCTGGTTGTTTAACGACTGTACCGATGAACTCAGCCACGTCTCCACTTACAGTATCCCAGGTATAATCACCAGGTGTCCAGCTACTGCGCCCATGTCCGCGAACATCAATAGCAAAGACCCAAAATTGTTTGGCAAGTATAGGTAAGACCTTATAATAGCTTTGCCAGGTTCCCATTTGGGCTGGCACTAATACTAATGGAGGGCCATTTTTAGGGCCTTCAACATAATTCATGGTGATGTGGCTCAGCTCCACCTGCTTCTCCACAAAACCCGCCTCACGAATGTGCTGAGACATAGGCGATGGCTTGTGCAGATACGGATTGGCATAGTTTTGTTTGAGGCTGGCTCGCGTATCTTTCATATTGCTTATTATATCCTTTTCCTATGGGATAGTAAAACACCCTGCCATATTTGCAACAGGGTGTCTATAATCTCTAAGCATATATTAACGCTTGGAGAATTGTTCGCGCTTGCGGGCAGAACGCAGACCGTATTTCTTGCGCTCTTTCTCGCGTGGGTCACGCTTGAGCAGCTCAGCCTTCTTCAAGACTGGGCGCAGATCAGCGTGAGCAGCCGTCAATGCTTTGGCGATGCCAAGCTTGATGGCGTCAACTTGACCAGCGAGACCGCCACCTTTGACCAAGATGGTAACGTCGTATTCCTTTTGCTTGCTGACGACAGCTAGTGGGTCGGTCACTTCGGCTAGCAGGGTTTTGTTGCCATCCAGGTACTCAGCGGCTGTTTTGCCGTTGATAGTGATGGTACCCTTGCCAGGAAGCAAGCGAACACTTGCTGAAGCACTTTTGCGTCGTCCCAAGCCGTAGAAATAGGTATCAGTAGCCATATTACTTTACCTCAACTTTCTCTGGGGTTTGTGCTGTGTGAGCATGCTCGCTGCCGGCAAATACGCGCAGGCGCTTGAGGCGTTCTGCTTGCAATTTGTTCTTTGGCAACATACCTTTGACAGCTTCTTCAATAATTCGTTCTGGGTGGCGTTCGCGCATTTCTTTGAACTGCGTTTCTTTGATGCCGCCTGGGAAACCACTGTGACGGTAGTAGTACTTGTCAGTTTCCTTGTAGCCAGTAACGACGGTGTTTGCAGCGTTGATAACCACCACATAGTCGCCGCCGTCAACATGCGGCGTGTAGGTTGGCTTGTATTTACCAGTCAGGTGTTTAGCAATTTCGGTTGCCAAGCGTCCCAGTGGCAATTCGCTCGCGTCAAACAATACCCAGCGGCGAGAAACGTCAGATGGTTTTTGTGAATACGTCTTCATCTTATTTCTCCTTCTTTGGCATTGGTTTGATGTCGTCGACAAACTCGATGATTGCCATTTGCGCGCCGTCGCCAACACGTAGGCGGGTGCGTTCAACGCGAACGTGTCCGCTGGTGCGGCCGCCGAGTTGCGGGGCAATTTCATCAACCAGTTTGTAAGCAGCAGCGCGGGTGCTGAGTGCTGCGATCACCTGGCGGCGGCTTGCCAAATCGCCCTTCTTCGCCTTGGTGATGATTTTTTCAATGTGGCGCTTCAGCTCTTTGGCTTTCGGCAAGGTGGTCTCGATTTTGCCGTGCTCGACCAGGCTAGTTGCCAGGCCCCTCAGCAAGGCTCGCCGTTGATCACGCTCACGGCCGAACTTGCGCCCTTGATATCCGTGTCTATGCATAGTTAAAACTCCAACTCCGCCATCTTGTCGCGTACTTCATCCAGCGCCTTTGAGCCAAAGCCTTTCAATTCTCGCAAATCTTGCTCGGTCAAAGTCACCAGGTCGCGAATCGTGCGGATTTCATTGTTAATCAGCGCGTTCGTCGTGCGGGCGCTTAGGTTTAATTCTTCGATGGATGTATCCAATTCAGCTTCACTGTCTTCAGTGGTTGTACCAAGCGCAGGTGCGCTCACGACAGTAGTGCTACCAGCCAAGGCTGTGTATTGGTTGACCAAGATAGCTGCAGCCTCTTCAAACGCCTCACGTGGCGTCATGGTGCCGTCAGTTTCAATAGTCATGGTCAATTTGTCCAGGTCAGTTTCGTCACCAACACGAGTTGGATCAACCTTGTAGCGTACGCGCAAAACTGGAGTGAAGACTGCGTCCAGAGCGATCATGTCTGAGTGTAGACGTGATTCGCTGGAGTCTTCAATCGTCTGGTAACCGCGACCAGCTTCTGCCACCAAGTCCATGATGACCGTTTTCTTTGGATCATCGATGGTAGCGATGATGTGGTCTGGGTTGACAACTTCTACTTCGCCGTTTGCTTGGATGTCGCCAGCAGTGATGACACCGCCAGTTTTTTCCAATCGCAGCTCAACTGGCTCGTCAGTGTGAACGCGGAGTCGAACACCCTTCAGGTTCAGCATGATGTCAACGACATCTTCTTTGATGCCCTCGACGGTGGTGAACTCGTGTGTCGCACCTTCGATGCGGAACGCGACGATTGCGCCACCGCGGATGCTGGAGAGCAAGACGCGGCGCATTGAGTTGCCCAACGTGTTGCCGTAGCCTGAGTGGAGCGGTTCAATCAGAAAGGTTGCACTGGTGTCAGAAACATCTTCGATGCTTGCCAGAGCTGGATTATAAATTGCTTTTGCCATAATTTTCCCTAACCCTTCTTTTATCGTGAGTAATACTCAACAATTAATTGCTCGTTGATATCAGCTTCTGCTTCTTCACGCTTTGGCTGTCCGGTGATTTCAATCTTCAACTTCTTGATATCACTCTTCATCCAGCTCAGCGGACCTTGAATTGAGTTACTGACAACGTCATCGATGTGTGTAAAGTATACCGACTTGGTACTCTTTGGACGTACTTCAATCACATCACCTGCTTTAACGCGAATTGATGGAATATCAACACGGCGACCGTTCAGTAGGAAGTGACCGTGTCCGACCAGCTGGCGGGCGGCGCGGCGCGATACAGCGAATCCAGAACGGTAAACCACGTTGTCCAGGCGGCGTTCCAATAGTTTCAACAGGTTCTCGCCTGCCAAACCTTCTTGGGCGCGTGTTGCTTCGTCCATCAGCCGAGCAAATTGCTTTTCAACCAAACCGTACAGGCGGCGAACCTTCTGCTTTTCGCGCAGCTGTGTGGCGTACAAGCTTGGTTTGTTGTGTCGGCTGTGTGCGTGCTGACCTGGAATGCCAGATTTTCGTGCCAAAACTTTATGTGCTTTTGGATGAAGCGCATAACCTTCGCGGCGGCTTTGCTTGACAATCGGTGAATTATCTCGTGCCATAATTATGCCCTCCGTGCCTTTCGTGGACGAACACCGCCGTGAGGCACGCCGGTTACGTCCTTAATGCTTTCTACTGAGATGTCGAAGGCGCCAACCGCACGAATAGCGGCATCACGGCCCAAGCCGACACCTTTGACGAAAACGTCAACTGATTTCAAACCATACTGCGTTTTCGCAGCTTCAGCAGCTTTTTCAGCAGCAACCTGTGAAGCATAGGCGGTGCCTTTTTTGCTACCACGGAAACCACATGCACCAGCTGATGAAGCGGTCAACACGTTACCCTTCTTGTCTGAAAAGGTAACAATGGTGTTGTTGAATGTTGCTTGAATATGCAGCTGACCAGCTGGGACTGATCGGCGCTGCTTTTTCTTGGTAGATTTTGCGTCTGCCATTTCTTAGTCCTTTCTTTAGGTCTTACTTGCTGCTTTTGGTTGTGTACCGCCCACGGCGATGGCGCGACCCTTGCGAGTTCGTGCATTCGTACGAGTCCGCTGTCCGCGTGTCGGCAGTCCTGCTTTGTGGCGAAGACCGCGATAGGCGTTGATATCCTTCAAGCGCTTAATGTTGTTAGTTACCAAGCGCTGGAGATCACCTTCGACGGTATATTCGCTGTCGATAATTTCGCGAATCTTATTTTCTTCAGCCTCGGTGAGATCTTTCACCCGAGTGGTCGGCTCAATCTTAGCCGCCGCAAGGATGCTCGAAGCGTGCTTCGGCCCAATCCCATAAATATAGGTGAGCGCAATTTGCACCTGCTTCTCTGTTGGGATAACTACCCCAGCAATTCGAGCCATGCTTAACCCTGCCTTTGCTTGTTCTTAGGTTTTTTCTTGTTGATGACGCGCAGTCTGGCGATACGCTTGCCCTTTTTACGGCCAACGCGGCGCACGAGTACGTCATCGGGACTGATTTTTCTAACACTTGCACGAACTTTCATAAAGTGCGTAAATCTCCCTTCCCGAGTAAACCCGAGATTAACGTTAATATTTGACTAGCGACCCTGGTGCGGTCGGTCGTCACGTAGGCGGAAGCTGATTCGTCCCTTTGTCAGATCGTAAGGGGTCATCTCAACTTCAACCTTATCACCAGGCACCAGGCGAATATAGTGCTTGCGCATTCGTCCTGAAATGTGCGCGATGATACTATGGCCATTCTCCAGTTCCACCTTAAATTGAGTATTAGGCAGTGCTTCCACTACCTTACCAATCATTTTGATGACTTCCTTTTGACTCGCCATAAGTTACAGTTGTCAATTATACAGCAAGTAGTCAATACTTGCAAGCGATTTATTACAATAAATTACGGATGCTATACTAAATAGCACATAGCATAATAAGGAGGAGGGGTATGGATACCGACAATACGAAGCCAGATCCGCAAAAACAGCATAAACGAAAGAGGATACTCGTGCCGATAATGGCGGTTACGATCGTTATATTGCTCATTAGCACGGTATTTTTTGCATTGCTATACGATAAAGAGCGACAGATAATCGGACATCACATTCCGATACGCTCAAAGAGTGATATTCGTGTCGATCTGGGTTCGCTCAAGTATCGTCAAGAGGGCGACCGCATGATACAACGAAACGATAAGCTCGTCGAGGAGGTTCGGTCATTTCTAAAAAGCAAAGAGCTATCGAGCTGTGATTTTAATGACACTGTGCACCGAGTAATTGCTCATAGTAACGATGAGACGCAACTACTGCTCGGGTATGGCTGCGGTAGTCCTGCTGCACATATGTTCGTTGTTAAGGAAAAAGGCAACTGGCAAGCTATCTCACCGACAAATCAGTTTAATCAATTCGGCATTCCTAGCTGTAAAATGGTAAATAGCAACAAGATTGCTACAGAGATCGCACCGGTGTGTCAGAATGAACGTAAAGAGGGTTCTGTCGTGGCGTATACGTACATAGTACGATAACGTGGAGATTTATCAAAATAACAATCCCCGCTTTGAGGCGGGGATTTTAGCTTATTTTTTACGGAGTAATCGTCGCTTTTTTGGTGTGTTGGTTGCGAGATCGTCAGCGTCGAAGTCGTCGTAGGTTACCATCAACGCGCGCGAGCTGATTTGGCGGATGGACTCGAGTGCTACGGAGACGATAATCAAGATACCGGTACCACCGATTGACAAGCGAGTGCCGGTCAGCCCCGTGATGTGATATATCAGATATTCAGCGACGAATGGCAAGATGGCGACGATGCCAAGTGCTAATGAACCGAACAAGACCAAACGGTTGACGGTGCGGCGGAGGTATTCCTCGGTTTGCTTGCCTGGGCGAACACCTTCGATGAAGCCACCCTGCTTTTGCAGACCTTCGGAGATCTCAGTGGCGTCAAAACTAAAGCCAGTGTAGAAGTACGTGAAGGCGATGACCAGGATGAAGTACAATACCGGATAGATGAAGGCTTCAGCGGTGCTGCCGGTAAAGCTGCCTGGGTTTGGTGCTTGGAACCATGTGATCAAGCTGTTGGCGAGAGATTGTAGTCCTTCGTTGCCAGAAGCTTTCATGATTTGACCGATGAACTGTGGCAGGCTCAAGAAAGCCACGGCGAAGATGACCGGGATCACACCAGCAGCAATCAGCTTGACTGGTAGGATGCTTTTGATGCCGCCGTAGTTACTGTTACCGTGGACGCGCTTGGCGTAGTTGATGGTAATGACGCGCTGAGCTTCGTTGATTTTCACCAGGAAATACAGCACGATGATCATCATGACTAAGAGGAAGAATACTATCCAGAACATGGTTGGGCTGACTGGCAGCTGGAACCAACCGAATACGCTCAGTGAGCCGTTTGATGTGTCAAAGAGCGAACGGATGACAGTGGCTAGCATCTGCGGTAATTGGCTGACGATTCCTGCGAAAATCAACAAAGAGATACCATTACCTACTCCCTGCTCAGTGATGAGCTCACCTAGCCACATCAACAAGACTGATCCAGCAGTCATGGCGACAACTGAGACTGTCCACTCCATGATGGTTGGGTCGCTCAGAACGGTTGATCCGCCAGCCAAGATGGTCTGGCGCAAGATGAAGATGAAAGCGATTGACTGGACGATAGCCAGTGGAACGGTAATGCGACGTGTCCATTGCTGAATTTTACGGCGTCCAGTTTCGCCATCATCATGCAACTCTTTCAGCTTCGGGATAGCTTTTGTCAGCAGCTGGATGATGATGCTGGCGGTAATAAATGGGCTCAAACCAACCAATACCAAAGAAAAGCTCGCCAAAGCACCGCCGGACAGAAGGTTAAGGAACCCTCCTAAATCTGTGCTTCCTAATGCGGAGCTGATGGCTTGGCGTAACTGTGTTGGCTCAGCCAATGGCACTGGAATGTGCGCGAGTAATCGATATACGACAATGATACCTACTACAATTGATAGGCGTTTTTGCATATCTCTATTTTTCAATGACCGCCAAATGGTCTTCCAGCTAATCATACGTGTACTTTCCCCTCTGTCGTTTCAATATATAGAATTCTCTAACCAGTATACAGGAGTATTTGGCTAAATACCAGTGTTGAGTCCAAAAATAGCAGTAAAGCAAAACGCCCCGGCTTACGAGGCGTTTTGTTGATCATAAGACGGTGTGGGTCTTATTTTTCGTCAAACTCAACGTCTTTTGCACTTTTGCGCAGTGGCGTTGCGACTTTCTCAAATGAGCCGCCAGCTTTTTCAATCGCTTTGACGACTGAAGCGGAAGCAGCTTGTACTTTCAAGTCAACCTTCGCTTTCAGTTCACCGCGGGCGATCACCTTGACCGTGTGGAATGGTGTGGCGATGTAGCCTTCGGTAAACAACAACGCGTTGTCAACGGTCTTACCGTCAAAGGCGTTCAAGTGGTCGAGATAGACTACCTGAGCTGGTGTGCGCAAGCTCTTGAAACCGCGAGCCTTTGGCACAGCCTGAGCCAGTGGGCGCTGGCCGCCCTGGAACATAGCGCGAAGCTTTTTACCAGTGCGGGCGTTCTGACCTTTGGTACCACGACCAGCGGTTTTACCCTGGCCAGCGGCGATACCGCGACCAACGCGCTTTTTGTTCTTGTTTGCTGAAACTTGGAGATCGTTGTATTTCATTACTTAGCCTCCTTTTTAGCAGCTTTTTTGACTGGCTGAGCATTGAGCCATTGTTCGCGTGGAACGAGTGATTTCAATGCTTCAATGGTTGCGTAGGCGATGTTCACCTTGTTGGTTGAACCAAGTGACTTGGTGAGCAAGTTGCGAACACCAGTTACACCGATGATTTGTCGCACCACACCACCGGCGATAATACCGGTACCAGGAGCTGCTGGCTTGATCAGCACGCGGGCGCCTGAGAACTTGACTTCGCTGTCGTGTGGAATAGTCTCGCCATTCAGCGGCAAAGTGATCAAATGCTTTTTGGCAACTGAGGTTGCCTTAGCAACAGCAGCTTGCACGTCGGCACCTTTGGCCACGCCGACGCCGACCTTATCCTTGCGGTTACCGACAACCACCAACGCCTTAAAGCGGAAGCGGCGGCCACCTTTGACCACGCGGCTCACGCGGTCAATGTTGATTACCAATTCTTCAAACTCTTTTGGTGCGTCATCACGCACGTTTCGCCGGTCATCGCGGCGACCACCACGCGGACTGCGAGGCCGACGGCCTTCTGCGCGTGGGGTAGTATTTGCAGCTTGTTCTGCCATACTAGAACTCCAATCCTTCTTGGCGCGCAGCATCAGCCAATGCTTTCAAGCGACCAGCGTACTGGCGGCCGTTGCGGTCAAAGACCACTGCGCTAATTTTACTTTTCTTTGCTTTCTTGGCAATTTCAGTACCGATGGCAGCACATTTTTCGCTCATCGTACCTTTTGCTTTGGTGCCAACGGTGGTTGCGGCAGCCAATGTTTTGCCTGCGACGTCGTCGATCAGCTGAGCACTGACGTGCAGGTTGCTGATGGTGACGGTCAGGCGTGGGCGCTCTGCAGTGCCTGAAACTTTCGCGCGAACGCGGTTTTTGCGAAGAGCTTGGTTGAGTAATTTCTTGTTTTCAGCCATGATTACTTACCTGTCTTTCCTGCTTTGCGCAAAATCTGCTCGTCAGCATACTTGATACCCTTGCCCTTGTATGGTTCAGGCTTCTTCAGTGCGCGGATTTCCGCAGCGACTTGGCCGACTTGCTGTTTATTGATACCGCTGACGATGATGGTCATCTTTTCGTTGGTAACGGTGATACCCTCTGGGGCTTTATATTTGACTGGGTGTGAAAACCCGAGCGCCATTTCCAGCTCATTGTTGCTGGAGCTCACGCGGAAACCGACACCATTGACCTCGAGACGCTTCTCGTAGCCCTTGGTCACGCCGATTACCATGTTGTTGATCAGCGCGCGCATCAGACCGTGCTGGGCGCGAGCAGTTTTGGACTCATCCTTCGGATGAACCGTGACGTGTCCGTATTCTACTTTCACCTCAACTGCTGGCGTGATGAATTGTGTCAATTCACCTTTCGGGCCCTTTACGACCACGTCACCAGAGTCAACCGTGATTGTCACACCGGCCGGAATAACCACCGGCAGTTTTCCGATTCGACTCAGACTCATTACTCACCTTTCGTGTGATTTGATATTAACCCTGGTATTTTAGCATAGATTAGGGGTAAAATGCAAGCTTGGCGTGGTGAATTATCATAAATTGCTATATACTCTTGGTATCATGTAAGTAAGTTGGAGATTCTGTGTGGTAGAACGGTATGAAATAGAGCGTAAGTTTGTGGGCAACCTGGAAATATTTATTGTGCAACTAGGTAAGTAGGGATTCTCCTTGGTCACCTCAGTCTACTCGATGTGTAGTTAGCCGGATTATTTACCCAGCTTTGCGTTGCGGCCTGTAATTCTGCGCTTTTGCTTGCCCACGGAATATACTGTACAAATTCGTTGATTGTTACGAACTTGGCATATCGTATCTGTTCTTTCTGGTTTTGTTGCTTATCTTCATTTTGCTGGTGCAAGATATACTCGCTTGCATCTTTATTAAGTTTTAAGCTCAAGCGTAATTGTAGATATTTGTCATCATAGTAATGGCCGTCGCTCTCGACAATAGTATAGTAGCCAAAAAATTGATAACAACTAATGAGACTACGTGTGTCTATTCCAGTCTCTTCCGCTACTTCACGCACAACAGTTTGCAAGTAGGTCTCGTGCTTGTTTGGTTTTCCACCGGGCAACTGCCACTTACGACCGTCTTTAGAAACAATAGCTATTTTACCGTCGCAGCTGAATAGCCACGCATATACCTGATTGATCCGCAAGGGTTGATGTTCCGAGCGAATCTTCGTACCGCTAGTCCAAGTGCGAGAATTGAGAGCTTTTCGTGCAGTTTTCATGGCGTCTTTTCAATGTTTTGTTGAGCTTAGTGCTTATATCATACCATAAAGCGCCCGGACTCCCGAGCGCTTTTCTTTTGCTGACATTATTAGGCTTAATACACCTTCAACAGCAACTCACCGCCAAGCTTAGCCTTGGCTGCTTCGGCGCCAGTCATGACACCCTTTGAGGTTGAGATGAGTACTAGACCGCGGCCGCTTTTCACCTTTGGAATCTCGCTAGCGCCGACGTAAACACGACGGCCTGGCTTTGAGACACGGGTGATCTCGTTGATGGTGCTATTGGTACCTTCTTCGTTGATGGTCACGACCAGCACGCCACGAGGCTTAGCGTCCTCTAGTTTAACATCTGCGAGGTAGCCGTTTTTGACTAATTGTTCAGCGATGACTTTTTTCATCTTGCTGGACGGAACACGAACTTCCGTCTTGCCAACCAGTTTCGCATTGCGAATGCGCGTCAGAAGGTCGGCGATTGGGTCTGTAGTTTGCATAGACATTGTCGAATCTCCTTTCCTTCTTACCAACTACTCTTTGTTATGCCTGGGATTTCGCCCTTGGCTGCTTTTTCGCGGAAATTGATACGGCTCAGGCCGAACTGGCGCATGTAGCCACGTGGACGGCCGGAAATGCTGTCGCGGTTCTTGTGCCGAGTCGGGCTCGAGTTGCGAGGCAGTTTCTGTAGACCTTCGAGGTCGCCAAGTTCTTTGAGCTCAGCGCGCTTCGCAGCGTATTTTGCGATCATCTTCAGACGCTTTTTGTCGCGAGCGACCATTGATTTCTTAGCCATTACCTGACGCCTCCTTTCTTCTCAAACGGCATGCCGAACTTCTCAAGCAAAGCTTTTGATGCTTCCTTGTCGCCGTTCTTGATGACAAATGTTACCTGCAACCCGTGCAAAATCTGCGTTTCTTCAAAGGTCAGTTCTGGGAAAATTGACTGCTCGATGATACCCAGGTTGTAGTTACCACCTTTGTCAAATTTCAAGCCGACGCCGTGGAAGTCGCGTACGCGTGGTAATGCCACGTTGATCAAGCGATCCATGAACTCGTACATCCGAGCACCACGCAGGGTCACGCTCACGCCAATTGGCGCACCCATGCCTTTACGGATACTGAAGCCGGCGATTGACTTCTTTGCCTGGCGGGCAACTGGTGCCTGACCGGTGATCTTTGCAACGGTGTTTTTGACAATTTCAAAATGACGCTTGTCATCTTTCTTTTTGCCGGTGCCAACGCTCACGATGATCTTTTCCAAAGCTGGCACTTGGTGCACGTTCTTTAGATCTAGTTCGGCTTGCAGTTCCTTCAGGTATTTCTCCTGGTACAAGGCTTTCAAGCGAGGAGCTGGCACGACGGTTTTCTTCTCTGCCATTAGTTAATCTCCTTATTTTTTGCTTGGCGAGCGACGCGAGTTTTGCCGCCGTCAGCGTTCTTTACTAAACCAACCCGGCTGGTTTTGCCTGACTTTTCGTCGACAACCAGCGCGACTTTGCTGATGTCCATCGGTACGTGGATATCTTTCTTGCCGCCTTTTGGATTGTACTGGCTTGGCTTGACGTGGCGGTGTCCGACACCAACACCTTCGACCAGAACAGTCTGATCTTTGGTGTTAACTTTCAGGACTTTACCAGTCGTACCTTTGTTTTTACCAGCAATGATTTTTACGGTGTCATCTTTGTGAATACGAGCCATTAGAGTACCTCCGGAGCCAGGCTGACGATCTTCATGTAGCCCATGTCGCGAAGTTCGCGTGGTACTGGGCCGAAGACACGGGTAGCCTTTGGCTGCTTGTCATCGTTGATAATCACCACGGCGTTGTCATCAAAGCAAATGGTTGAGCCGTCTTTGCGGTGGATTTGGTCGCGGGTGCGAACCACCACAGCTTTAACGACAGACTTCTTTTTGACGTTGCCAGTTGGGCTGGCGTCTTTGACTGAGCAGACGATCACGTCGCCAACGCGGGCGTAGCGGCGGCGGGTACCACCGAGAACGCGGATGCACAATACTTCTTTGGCACCCGAGTTGTCAGCTACCTTGAGGCGAGATTCTTGTTGGATCATTTGTCATCCTCCTTGGTCTCTTCCTCAGCTTCGCCAGAAACTTCAGCCTTTAGTTTGATAGAACCGCGAGACTTTTCAATCACCTTGACCAGCGTAAAGCTCTTAGTCTTGGAAATTGGGCGAGTCTCTTCGATTTGCACCTTGTCGCCTTCGCCTGCCTCATTGGTCTCATCATGAGCAGTGTACTTGCGAGTCACGGTGTACTGTTTGCCGTAGAGCGGATGCGTTTCGCGGCTGGTGACCGTCACGGTGATGGTCTTGTCGCGCTTGGCACTCGTTACGACGCCAATCAGTGTTCGTCGGGCCATTACTTGCTCTCCTTTTCGTTAATTTGTGTCAGCAGGCGTGCGATGTCCTTGCGGAGTGAACGCAGCGCTTTTGGATTAACTAATTCGCCAGCAGCGTGAGAACGTTTTGCTTGAAGCAGGTCATTTCGCTTTTCGGCGAGTTCCTTCTTCAAATCGTCAACGGTCTTTACAACTGCTGCTTTTGCGGTTTTCTTTGCTTCAGCCATTATGCGTCCTCCCGCTTGATGAACTTACATTTGACTGGTAGTTTGTGACTAGCCAGGCGCATTGCCTCACGAGCGACTTCCTCTGAAACGCCCTGCATTTCAAACATCACCGTGCCGGCCTTCACCTTAGCAACAAAGAACTCTGGATTACCCTTACCACCACCCATCTTCAAACCAAGTGGCTTGCGTGTAACTGGGGTGTGCGGGAAAATTCGGATCCAAATCTTACCACCACGCTTGATGTAGCGGGTCATTGCCTGACGAGCAGACTCGATTTGGCGGGAGTTGATGCGCTCGTTTGATTGTGATTGCAGTGCAAAGTCGCCGAACGCGATGTAATTACCACGGGTTGCTTGACCACGGTTTTTACCGATGCGCACTTTGCGGTGCTTGGTTTTCTTTGGTAACAGCATTTAGCGACTCCTTTCTCCCTTATAAATCCACACTTTCACGCCGATGATACCAGCTGGTGTCTGGGCGCGAGCACAGTGGAAGTCAATATCAGCGCGAAGGGTGTGCAGTGGCACTGAGCCTTCAATTACCTTTTCGCGGCGTGCCATTTCAGCACCGTTCAAACGACCAGCCACCTCGATGCGGATACCTTTGGCGCCAGCACTCATGGTGTTTTGTGCGGTCATTTTGGTCGCGCGGCGGAAGTTGATGCGGCGCTCTAGCTGGCGGGCGATGTTCTCAGCCACCAATTTAGCTGCTAGTTCCGGTCGGCGCACTTCTTCGATGTTGATGCGAACAGGTGACCCGACAATCTTCTCAACTTGCTTTTTCAATTCATTCACGCCCGCACCGCCACGGCCGATCACCACACCAGCTTTTGCCGTGTGAATGGTTACCGTGATCAAGTTGGCACTCCGCTCAATCTCAATGCGATTGATGGTTGGGCGTGAGGCAAATTTCTTCTCAATCAATTCGCGGATTTCGTGATCCTGGCGAATTGCCTCCGCAAACTCTTTCTTATTGGCCGTAAACCAACGAGAGCTCCAGTTCTTGTGAACTTGTAGGCGGAAGTTGATTGGATTCACTTTTTGACCCATTTACTTCTCCTCCTTTTTTGCCGTGGTTTCGGCGGCTTTTTTCGCTGCAGGCTTGGCAGGTTTGGTCTCTGCTTTAGTCTTGGTCTCTGGTTTCTTTGCAGGCGCTTTCTTTGGTTTCTCGGTACCAGTTACTTCAACCAAAATGTTTGAGGTCTTTTTCTGGAATGGCAAGGCACGGCCGCGTGACGCTGGCTTAAAGCGGCGCAGACGTGTACCAGTAGTAACGCTCAGGGTGGTGATCACCAAGCTTTTGGCGTCCAAACCGTGGTTGTTGATAGCGTTTGCCTTGGCGCTGTCGATTGCCTTTTTGACTGGCATAGCAGCGCGTTTTGGCACGTGCTCCAAGATAACCAATGCGTCAGCAACGGTGCGGCCGCGTACTAGTGCAGCCACCAAGCTAACCTTGCGTGGTGTTTGGTCAACACCTTTGGCGTAAGCGCGAACAGTATAAGTTGTATCAGCCATGATTACTTCTTATCCTTTCCGCCGTGCTTACGGAACTTACGAGTTGGGCTAAACTCACCGAGTTTGTGGCCAACCATGTTTTCAGTAATCAGCACAGGCACGTGCATCTTACCGTTGTAGACAGCAATCGTTCGACCGACCATTTCTGGGGTGATAGTCGAAGCGCGCGCCCACGTTTTGATAACGGTTCGATCGTCAAGGCTGAGAGCAGCGACTTTTTTCGCAAGCTTCACATCGACGAATGGACCTTTCTTTAATGAACGACTCATCGTGATTTACCTCTTCCTCTTCGCGTCGTGACGCGTGCGTACGATTAATTTATTTGAGCCTTTGCGGCGGCGAGTTCGATAACCCAGCGTCAATTGACCCCATGGCGTACGTGGTGCTTTACCAGTACCGTGGCGACCACCGTCACCACCACCATGCGGGTGATCGGCGGCGTTCATGACGACACCGCGAACCGTTGGGCGAATACCCTTGCGGCGGCGGCGACCAGCTGAACCGATCTTTACGTTCTGGTGCTGGACGTTACCGACTGTACCGATGGCAGCGGTAGCTTCCAGGCGAACTTTGCGAACCTCGCCAGATGGCAATTTGATGGTTGCGTAATTGCCTTCTTTGGCCATCAACTGAGCTTTAGCACCAGCGGCGCGAACCATTTGCGCACCTTTGCCGGCAGTCAGCTCAATAGCATAAATCATCGTACCAACCGGGATAACAGACAGCGGCAGGCGGTTTGAGGCCTCAATTGGCGCTGTCTCGCCAGTCTGAATCGTCTTGCCCTTGACCATTGAGGTGTCGGCCAACACGTAGTGGTACAAATTGTACTGATCTTTCACCCGAGCGATGCGCGCTGAGCGGTTTGGATCGTACTCAATTTCTTCAACCGTCAGAGTCAAGCCGCTCGGCAAATTGTGGTTCACCAAACGGTAGTGACGGCGAACGCCACCGCCGCGATGACGCACGGTGATGCGGCCTTGGTTGTTGCGGCCGGCATTTTGCTTTTTGGCTTTGGTCAGACTTTTGAGCGGTTTCTTCGTCGTGATATCCGACAAGTCCTGGCTCGTCATGCCGCGACGAGCAGGAGTGGTTGGATTGTAAGCTTTCACTGGCATTACTTGGTCTCCTCCATCTGCTGCTCTACTGCGTCAAACACATCGAGCTTATCGCCATCTTTCAGCGTCACGTAAGCTTTCTTCCAATCCTTGCGCGTGGTCGTGCCAGGATAGCGGTTCTTGCCTCGTGAGAAACGCACGGCTTTGCCGTCTTGGACCAAGGTTTTTACCTTTAGGACGGTAACGTCAAATTGCGCTTCAACTGCTGCTTTGATCTCGTTTTTATTCAGGTTCAGCGGAACGCGGAACACGTACACGCCGTTGGCGCTTTGTGCATATGCTTTCTCGCTAATGCGTGGGATAATTGTCATCTGTTTCATATTACGCTTCCTCCTTGCCGAGCCAGCTCTTCAAGATGTCCAAAGACTTCTTGCTGAGCAAGATCTTGTCGGCGTTAAGGATATCGTAGACGTTTAGGTAGTTCGCCTGAATAGCCTTAACATTTTGGAGATTATTAGTTGCACGCAAGACCAATTCATCTTTAACACTTACTACAATCAATACGCGACGTAGGTCAGCTGCATTGTTGTCAGCAAGCAACTTCAAAGTTTCTTTGACCTTTCCATTTGGACAAGCAAACGTTTCGATAACGCTAATCTTCTTAGCCTCATGTGCTACCGTCAAGGCTTGGCGAATTGCCACTTTCTTGGCGGTTTTAGACAATTTTTTAGTGTAGTTTTCGTTGCCGCGTGGGCCAAAGACTACACCACCACCGCGCCAGATTGGGTTACGGGTTGAACCGAAACGTGCGCGACCAGTTCCCTTTTGCTTCCATGGTTTTTTACCACCACCGGAAACTTCACCGCGCTGCTTGGTGGTGGCGCTTGCCAAACGAGCGTTGGCCAGATAGCTGTCGTATGCCAATTTCAACAGTTCGTGGTTTGGCACTTCAACAGCAAAAATGTCTTTAGGAAGTTTGGTTGATTCAGCCATTACTTGTTACCTCCTAAAATAATCAGCCCTTTTCGTGGCCCAGGGACAGCGCCCTTCACCCCGATCAGATTGGTCTCTGGATCAACATATGCCACTTCCAGGTTCTTGACCGTAACACGCTCGTGACCCATGTGGCCAGCCATCGTCTTACCCTTGAACACTTTTTGTGGATACATCGAACCAATTGAACCTGGCTTACGAGTATTACCTTTACCACCGTGCGTCTTGCGGTGACGCTTAAAGTTGTGGCGTTTAATGGTTCCAGCGAAACCTTTACCTTTGCTGGTTCCGGTCGCATCGACAGAATCGCCGACTTCGAACGCGGAAACGTTGATTTCATCGCCAACTTTGATACCCTCAGGGATCTCGTCGACGCGGAATTCCCGAATGTGCTTCGGGGTCACTTGGGCTGGCTTGACATGTCCAGCCACGGCCTTGCTCAGGTTCTTACCCTCTCCATAAGCGACCTGTACCGCATTGTAACCGTCGGTTTCGACAGTCTTCACCTGAGTCACGGTGACAGGGCCGGCCTGGATCAGCGTCACCGGAATGGCTTTGCCGTCTTCAGCCAAGAGCTGGGTCATACCAAGTTTGGTACCGAGAAGTGTTTTCACTTTTCCTCACTCCCACTTAAATACTCCTGATGACGTGCGGTTTCTGGGTTCTGAGTGAGGCGTTCATGACAAACACTTCAACTATAGCCAGACCTGCTCATTCATCAAGGAGAACAGTTGATATTACGCGTAATAGAAATTACCTTGTAATTCTAGCACAAAACATTGGTTAAAGTCAAGTAAATCAGATCATCACGCCCACTGGCGTAAACGAGGTCAAAATTGCCATTAAAATGAGGGTGACGTACCAAATTTTGCGATTAAATTGATACTGTTCAATTTTGAGGACAAGGAGTAGCGCGACGAACAAGCCAACTGGCACGGCCTGCACCGTAAAAGCACCTAGTTCAAAGGGGTTTTTGAGACGTAGCCACAGTGCGCTAAGGATGACAAATATCACCAATTTCAAGAAAAACGTACCGTCGTTTTCATAAATTCGCTCACATCCTTTGCGGCTGAACAAGGCGCTGGATTTTGAGCGGTTGCGGGCGTAGGTGCGAGGTTTTTGTTTTGTCATAAGCTTGATGAAAATTATAACATAAAAAATCCGCCCCATTCAAGAGGCGGAAATTTCTAATGCATTAAAATTACATACGAATTTCAGCGTCAACGCCAGCTGGCAAGTTCAAATTCTGCAAGCTGTCGATGGTCTTTGGCGTCGCGTTGGTGATGTCGATCAAACGCTTGTGAACGCGGCGCTCGTAGGTTTCACCGCCCATTTTGTACACGTGTGGGCTTTTTACCACCGTGTAGGTGCTGCGACGAGTTGGCAGTGGCACTGGGCCAGCAACGTTCGCGCCAGTGCGAATCGCAGTGTCGATGATTTGTTTTGCTGATTGGTCGATAACCTTGTGGTCGTACGCCTTCAGACGGATGCGGATTTTGATCCCGGTATCTTGAGCCATGGCTCCTCCTTGTGTGCAATCTCGTAACCTCTAATCATTCTACTGTACGAACGACCGAGTTCTCGAGATAAATTAGTAATAACTAGGTGATTATACCAAGTTCCCTAAGCTTTATCAAGGTGGGCAATCATTTCACCGATGATTGCAGCGGAATTGTTGAGCGACTCCTTTTCGCGCTCGGTTAGTGGATAGCCCGTCAAAATTTTCACGCCGTCACAACAAATAATCGACGGCAAGCCCAGCACCACATTGTCCAGACCATATTCACCCTCGGCCAGTGAACAGACTGGATAGACCGTGCGCGTTGACTGGCGCAAGGCTGAGACAATTTTAGAGACGACAAAGCCAATGGCAAAATACGTCGATTTCTTCGTCTCAATCACTCGGTAGGCGCGGTCACGGATTTTCTGCTCAATGCCCTCAATCATCTCCTCCGTAAAGCCCGGATATTCTCGAATAGGCACTTCACCAACCTGCGCGGTCTCAATGGTCGAAAACGAAGAGTCACCATGCTCGCCCAGGATATAAGCATCGACTGCCTTACTGTCAACATTCAACGCATCTGCCAAGTATGATTTCAGCCGCGAGGTGTCCAGTGTCGTTCCCGTACCAAACACTCGGGTTTTTGGTAGTCCCGACTCTTTCAGCGCCACATACGTCAAGACGTCAACCGGGTTGCTGACGACCACCAAATACGGCTTGGCGCCACCAGCCATGATGTTTTTGACGATGTCACGCATGATGTTAGCATTGACGCCGACCAACTCCAGTCGCGTCTGACCTGGCAACTGCGGTGAACCGGCGGTGATAACCACGATGTCATCGTCGTTGATATCAGCGTAGTCGCCCGTGCGCACCACCACATTGCGGTCAAGCCCCATAGCGTCGTTGATATCCGCAGCTTGACCCCATGCCAAATCCGCATTGCGGTCGATCAATACGATCTCTTCAATCACACTGCGCAGCGCACAAGCGTACGCCGTCGTCGCACCAACCATTCCGCCGCCACCAATAATCACCAATTTCTGTTTGTTCACCATATCTCCTTTTTGTGTTAGGTGTATTGTCTATGTACTATTCTACCATACCTCCAGGTCCTGGATTTGGGTCGCAAGATTCATCAAGCCCCATACGCATTCGTCCATGGTCTGTAGAACTAATATTATGACCACCCTCACCGTTTGTGTATGCGCTCGTAAGGTAATAATGTAGCTCTCCGTTAGAATCGGGAGATTTGCGTGGGATACACACAAGATAGTTGTTACCGTCCGTATTTTTCCAACCGTCACTAGGATATCCTTTACCTTCACAACGGGTTGAGTTAACCTTTGTAGCGACATCCTCCCATTGACCAATTGTGCTCCCCCACGGTAGTTTATATTCTTCACCCATAAAGCACAGCCTGAGGTATTCGCTATCAGACAGACTAGCAATATTCTTTATGTTTGGGTATTTTGATGAGGATCGCCCAGAATCATCCTCAACTGACGGCGTCGTTTCTGCAACCGTAACTTCTGATTGTTCAGCTTGCCCTGCGGATTCTTTATCTGCTGGTTTTTCGCAGCCGACTAAGCTTAACGACAGTGTACCAGCTGCCGCCACAGCTGCAGCTCGCCTCCACCAAGAAAAACCGTATTCCAACCCCGCTTCTCTGTTCATATGATTACTCCTTTTTGGTTACTGTTACCCTCTCCCGATCCTTTACCCATTACCATACCAATGCGGCTGGTGATTGTCAATACAAATAAAATACCCCCGATGATCGAGGGTATTTTTGGTAATCTACCAGAGTGATTACTTGTTGATCTTGGTGATCACACCAGCACCAACGGTACGGCCACCTTCGCGGATAGCAAAGTTCAAACCTTGCTCCATAGCGATTGGGGCGAGCAACTTAACCTTGAAGGTTACGGTGTCGCCTGGCATAACCATTTCTTTGTCAGCTGGCAGCTCAACTTCACCAGTCACGTCAGTGGTGCGGAAGTAGAACTGTGGCTTGTAACCCTTGGAGAATGGAGTGTGGCGACCGCCTTCTTCCTTCTTCAAGATGTATACTTCAGCTTCAAACTCGGTGTGTGGGGTGATAGTACCTGGCTTACACAGGACCTGACCGCGCTCGATGTCGCTGCGCTCGATACCGCGAAGCAAAATACCAGCGTTGTCACCTGCTTGACCTTGGTCAAGAGACTTCTTGAAGGCCTCAATACCAGTCACAACTGACTTCTGAGTTGGCTTCAAACCAACGATTTCAACTTCG